>NZ_JBKKJR010000007.1:0-94073 GCF_046614755.1 Megasphaera indica | reverse complement strand
TATAATGAAATCATCGCGTAACTCCTTTGGAATGATGTTTTTGAGCAGATTCATTATACTTCAAAGTGTGGTTACGCGATATTTATTTGTTCAAAAAGTTGTAAACTGCTGATTATAAAATAAAATTAAGATTGGATTAAACTGTTTAATTTTTAAAATTTCAAATAAGATGGACATATTGATATCGTCCAAAAAGTACCCGTAGTTTTTATTTTCAATATTCGCATAAATACGTGATGCTTGAACCATTTTATTAACAAACTCAGTAACTTCCTGGCCAGACAAATTTTTATTCTTAAAATACTGATAGAGGTCTTCTGCTTTATTATTATCACCATAACAAGCTACTACAAAGTATTTCAAAAAAGTAGACGACTGGATAGGAGTCTTGGGTATATGAAGATTATTAATTAATTCTCGCCAATTTTCATTAAAATTTTCTTTAGCTGTATTCGACTTCAAATCAGTCACAATCGCTTTTAAAAATATATTTTTTATCAAATCCATTGGTTCCAGCGATCTGCCACGATCATTTAAAATTTCAAATAGCTGAAAGGCTTTTGCTTCAGTAGGTGCTGTCGTTTCAATCAACATTATTTTCAATTTATAATATGCAAAAAAATGAAATAACTGCTCATTATTGAGTTCTTCATCAATCGACTCATACATTTTATCAAAAACAGCACAGATGTTTTTATCTGCATCTGTTAAAATATCATTCTCATCAGATTCTCCACTAATCAATTTACGGTAATATTGTCCAAAATTAAGTCCACTGTCATGTTGAATCTTAAGATCTTTAAATTCCCCCATATCATTGACAATGCTATAGCTCTTTCTTAAATCTGATACCATACTGTAAGCATTCGCAGGGGTCTGGTCTTCAGTATCAATAATTTTCTTTTGTATAATCATCTGTAAGGCCAATCCCATAAGGGATAATGTCGTCAACCGCTGCTGTCCGTCCACCACAATTTTGCGATTATTAACATCATCTTGTATCAAAACAATATTCCCCAATAAGTAGCCTTCCAATTCATCTGTTTCTTTTTGAAATACATCTGTATCCGCTTTTATATCTTCCCACAGTTCTGTAACTTCTTTTTCTCCCCAAACGAAATCTCTCTGAAAGTCGGGAATAAAGTATGGCGTATAATTATTCATCAATATATCCGCAATAGGTTTCATTACAGATAAAATTGTACCTGTTTTTGACATAATACAGCCTCCATTTATATTTATTATTATACTCTATTAGATCACATCAGTTTGTATTTTTCAAGATCTATAATAAAGTAAAAAATCACAATAAAAGGATCTAAGGTGTATTAAAAGTTTTAAGCCGCCCTATTTCCAACGGATGATATTACAGAAAATATTATACGAATTACCACTTCTGCTGTCCGTTTTAACAACTGCCTTGCGTTTTCTTATAGTCAACACCTTGCGAACAAAAAGCATACAGCCCGCAATTATATCAAAATAGTCTATGACTAAATCTCACAGCGGGCTGCCCTTTGGGACAGCCCCTACGGATGCGGCACACAGCCGCATAATTTTTATCGCCTGTATGCGATATCGTAGGGGACGTCCTGCAAAGGCGTCCCGCCGTGAATCCTATGTACGGACAGAATTTATGACAAATGGCATATGGTCGTAATCAAATCCTGAGTCTGTCGCGGCGAAGTCGCATCTGAGTCCGAGGCGACCGGCTGCCTGTGAAATCTCCATCACTCCCAATCGTCGTATTGACTATCGTCATACTGGCTATCGTCGTACTGGTTATCGTCGTACTGGCTGTCGTCATCGGGGTTATCCCAATTCCCGTCGTAATCGCGTTCGGCCCGTTCTTGTTCTTTGTTCCGTTCGTGGAGTTCGTGCAGGATAAGGCCTGTGCCGACGGCTGACAGGAAGGCCGCATCGTCGGCATCGAGTCGATGTTTCGTCTTTACGGGTTCCTGAGCCGACTGGATTTTTTCTTTTTCAGCTGCCGCTGTCTTTTCCCGTTCTTTTTGTTCGGCCTGTTTCTGGCCGCTCCGCCGCAGGCCACAGATGATGACAAAGGTCGTCAGGGTCGCCGCGATGACGGCTTTCAAGGGGTCCGTGACGCCGAGCCACATATAGAGTTTGGCAGTGCCTGTGAGCAGTAAAAATAAGAAGATGACCAATCGAGCTGGCATAGCCCTCACCTCGTATTGTAAAAAACATAGTTCCTATGCTTTTATTATATCATGACTCGCCCATTCTGAAACGTTTAACAAATCCCATCCCCATTACAAGCCTGTCTTTTTATGGTAAAATGGGGACAACGTCACAATATTTTATCACCAAGGGGGATTTCGATTTATGCTCAATCAAGTTTCTGTATTCGCTGAAAACACGAAGGGCGCCTTGCGCAAGATGACGTCGGTCTTAGCCGATGCCAATATCAATATCTACACCATGCTGGCCAATGACAGCGCAGAATTCGGCATCATCCGCCTCATCGTCACCAATCCGGAACTGGCTGTCTCGAAATTGCAGGAAGCCGGCTACCAATGTCATATGGACAAAGTCGTCGCCGTCGAAATGGGTGATACGCCGGGCTGTCTGGACAAAATCCTCGACAGCCTCCGCCAGGCCAATATTTCCATTGACTACTTGTATATTTCCTATAACCGCCAGGCCGGCACACCGGTCGCCATCTTCAAGACCCGCGAAATGGAAACGGAAACGTTCCTGCGCGGTAAAGGATATGTATTGTTGGATACGTTTTAAAAAAAAGAGCTGTCGCATGTGCGACAGCTCTTTTTTTAGTGGCTAGTGGCTAGTGGCTAGGGGTTAGTGGCTAGTGGCTAGTGGCTAGGGGTTAGTGGCTAGTGGCTAGTGGCTAGGGGTTAGTGGCTAGGGGCTAGTGGCTAGGGGTTAGTGGCTAGTGGCTAGTGGCTAGGGGTTAGTGGCTAGGGGTTAGTGGTTAGGGATTAGGGGCTAGGGGTTGGTTTTAAATTTAAGGCCCTCTTCTACAAACTACAAACTCCGTACTACAAACTATAGAGAAGCTCCTACAGTGCGGCTATAAGACCGCAAAAACGAATCACGAATTACAAATCACGAGCCACTAATTACAGCAATTCTGCCATGTCGTAGATGAGGCGTTCGGATTTTTCCCAGCCCAGGCAGGGGTCGGTGATGGATTTGCCATAGGTGCCTTCGCTGATTTTCTGATTGCCGTCTTCGATGTAGCTTTCGATCATCAAGCCCTTGACCAGCTGTTTGATGTCGGCCGAGTGCTTGCGGCTGTGGATGACGTCTTTGGCGATGCGTATCTGTTCGAGGTATTTCTTGCCCGAATTGGCATGGTTGGCGTCGACGATAACGGCCGGATAGGACAGGTCCCGCTTGCCATAGGCTTCGTACAGGCGCTGGAGGTTTTCATAATGGTAGTTAGGCATACTGTTGCCGAAGCTGTCGACGTAACCGCGCAGGATGGCATGGGCCAGCGGGTTCCCTTTGGTGCGGACTTCCCAGCCGCGGAAGAGGAAATCCTGCGTGTGCTGGGCGGCTTCGATGGAGTTGAGCATGACCGAAATGTCACCGGATGTCGGGTTCTTCATGCCCACAGGGATACCGACGCCGCTGGCGATCATGCGGTGGAACTGGTCTTCGACGGACCGGGCACCGACGGCGGCATAGGACAAGAGGTCCGACAAGTAACGGAAGATTTCCGGATAGAGGACTTCTTCGGCGCAGGTAAAGCCCGTTTCGCGGACGACGCGGGCATTCATTTCACGGATGGCGATGATGCCGCCCAGCATGTCCTCCTTGCCTTCCGGGTCCGGCTGATGGAGCATGCCCTTATAGCCGACGCCGATGGTACGGGGTTTGCTGGTGTAGACGCGCGGGATGATAAAGATTTTATCTTTGACCTGTTCCTGGACCTTGACCAGGCGATGGATATAATCGAGGACAGCCGGTTCATTGTCGGCCGAACAGGGACCGATGATGAGCAGGAAGCGGTCGTCCTGGCCGGTCAGGATGTTCTTGATTTCTTCATCCCGTTTCGCCTTGACGGCTTTGACCTTGTCGTCGATGGGAAATTGTTCCATCAGTTCCTGTGGTTCCGGTAATTTTCGGATATATTCCATTTGCATTTCCATAATATCTTCCCCCTGAGTAAAAGTGATGTTGGTCACATTATAGCACAGGTTGCGGCCTTTCCCTATAGGGAAAATCAGCCCAGCCGGACAGTAAACGTTATACGTTGGGCCTTATAGGATACATTGATCTTGCCACCCATGAGTTTCGTCAATTCTTCGGCCATGGACAAGCCGATGCCGTATCCGGCCTTCTGACTGTTATGGGACGTATCGCCACGGTAGAAGCGTTCAAAGAAGCGGGAATAGTCCACATTGGCCCCGTCGGCATAGGTGTTGGTCACGGCGACGACAGCCCCCTTTCCCAGGCGGCCCCGGCGCAGGGAGACGTCGATGGTCCCCTTGTCGTCGCAATACTTGACGGCATTGTCGACGAGGATGTTGACCAGTTCATAGAGGCACTTACTGTCGCCTTTGACGTGGATGCCGTCGGCAATGGCCGTCGTCAAGGTCTTTTCGGCGTCAATGGCCAGCTGCTGGAAGGAGTCGGCTACGGCATGGACCGTTTCCGACAAGTTCACGTCGGTAATGACCAGGTCGACCTGGGATCGTTCGCCCATCTTGGACAGCATGATGAGGTCCTGGATCAGGTTGGACAGGCGGCGGACCTGCTTGAGGATGCTGTCCGTCCACTGGCTCTGGCCATTGAGCATCTCAATGGCTTCGGCGTTGGCCGAGATGATGGCAATCGGTGTCTTGAGTTCGTGCCCGGCGTTAGTGATGAAACGCTTCTGGTTCTCCATGTTGCGCACAAAGGGACGGATAGCGACGTTGCACATGGCTGCCAGGATGATGACGTATAAGATGACGCAGCCCAGGCCAAACCAGAGCGAATAGCGCATGAACGAAGCGACGGCGGCGACGTCGCGCGTACAGTCGAGGATGACGATGAGGAAGCTGCCGTCGTCGTTGGGCTGAATCATATAAGCATAACTGGCCCGGTTCTTTTTGAAAAAGCCCTGTTTCGTCCCGTTTTCCCGCGCCTCAGCGACAGTCGTCCGGGCATAGTCGATGGCTTCTTTTTCAGAAAATGAAGCGATGTGCTGGATGTCGATTTTTTCCGCATAGCCGCCGGCATTGACGAGGACGCTGAAAAAGCGTATCTGGTAGGCAAATTCCGGCGTTTCTTCGGTCCATGACGGGTCGCTGAAGAAACTGCCATCGTCGCCGCCGATTTTCTGGGGCACAGCGCCGTTGTTATGGATGATATAGGTCAGGACCGACATGACCTGCTGATTCATCCGCATATAGGCGATGGTATTGATGAGGCCCAGGGCGCCGCCGAGGACGACGAGGACGCCGATTGTCGCCATGATGATGAATTTACGGCGCAGGCGCTTGATCATATTCATGGTCTAACCCTCCGCAGACGCTTCTTTCACGGTCAAGGCATAGTCCTGCCCTCTTTGGCCGACGATTTCAATGTCGGCCTGGACGGCTTCGAGCTTTTCCCGTAAATACGAGACGTAAAGGAAGACGATGCCTTCATCGACGTCGTCTTCTTCATCGCCCCAGACGTTATCGAAGATCTGGGCCGTCGACAGGGTTTTGCCGGCGTTGGCCATGAAGAATTTCATGAGCTTCGTTTCCTTATTGGCCAGGCGGATAGAATTGCGGCAGGCCAGTTCCTGTTCTTCCACGTCGAGTTCGACATTGCCGACAGTGAGTTTCGACGGCGCATAGGACGTCGACCGCCGCGTCAGGGAGCGCAGGCGGGCCAGGAGTTCGCCCATGGCGAAGGGCTTGGTCAAGTAGTCGTCGGCACCGGCGTCGAGGCCGGTAATGCGGTCGTCGATTTCGGCTTTGGCCGTCAGCATGATGACCGGCGTCATATTCCCTTTGTCGCGGATTTCCTTCAAGGCCTGGACGCCGTCCTTCTTCGGCATCATGATGTCGAAGATCATACAGTCATAGGACTGGGACAGGGCTTTTTCGACGGCAGCCTGGCCGTCATAGACGGCATCGACATCGTATCCCGAATGGGTCAGGATGGCAGACAGAGCTGCGGACATTTCTTTTTCATCTTCAGCTAATAGAAGGCGCATAGCGTTTCCCCCTTATTCTTGTGCATGGATCAAATTGCGGATAGTCTGCATGGACACGTCGCACGAAGCCAGTTCATCGGCACAGCGCTTGAGTTCCCGGACGATGAGTTCCGGGTTCTTGATGTCGTGCTTGTATTTCATCTGATGTTCCAGGCTGGCCCAGGAATCCATGGCAATCGTGCGCAGCTGGACTTCGGCATAGAAATGACCCGGATTGGCGCCGGTCACATCTTCATAAGGCTCTTCCAGTTCCAAAATGACGTGGTAACTGCGATAGCCGTTCGGTTTGACGTGGCGGATATAATCTTTCTCTTCGACGACGCGGACGCCATCGAGACTTTTCAGGAAGTCGATAGCCCGATAGATGTCGTCGAGGAAACAACAGACGATACGGATGCCGATGGCATCGCGGATATCGTGGAGAGCCGAATAGGCCGTCTGAGGCAGGCCCTTGCGGTCACATTTTTCCCGCATACTCCCTTCGGACTTGATGCGGTAAATCAGGTGTTCATAAGCCGCTTCCCCGGTCTTGGCCTTTATATCGTCACTATAGGCGCGGATACGGCCGATAATATCTTCCAGAGCAGCCTGCAAAGCCGGTCCATAGGAACCATAGATAGAATCCATAGTAGTATCACCTCATTCTACAAATTATCGGGAATGTACGAATATTATAGCATAGAAAAAGGCTTGTCGCACAGCGACAAGCCTTTTTGCTGTAGGGGCTCGCACGTGGCGAGCCCGCTCTGGGATATGTACGATTTTCCGACCCGTTTGTTAGAAAAATCATCCCAAAATTCCTAACGGGTCGCCCACGTGGCGACCCCTACACCCCAAAAACTATCTGTACTACAAACTATAAAGATAATGTAAGGGCGCCCGCCATGCCAATAGCGGACGGTCATCATCAATCTTTCTTATTCGTCAAATAGTACGAAATGCGGCTCAAGCCGATGGACAGGTCTTCGCGGAAGACGAAGATGCCGTCCGGTACGGTCAGGCGCAGCGGTGCAAAGGACAGGATGCCCCGGATGCCGGCGGCGACCATCTGGTCGGCGACCTGCTGAGCTACAGCTGCCGGTGTCGTGATGATACCGATCTGGATGCCTTCGCGCTGAATGACTTCGCCCATTTCAGAAATCGGCGTGACTTCGACGCCGCCGACGTTCTGACCGATGATGCGGTGATCGACGTCGAACAAGCCTGTCGTGCGGAAGCCCAAGCGTCCGAAAGTCTTGTAGTTCGCCAAGGCCCAGCCGAGATGGCCGATGCCGGCGATACCGATTTTCCAATGCTGCTGCAGGCCGATGATTTCCACGATCTGCTGGCATAATTCACTGACGTAATAGCCTACGCCCTTTTTCCCAAAAGCCCCAAAGCAGGTCAGGTCTTTGCGGATTTGTTCCGGCGTGATACCCAACCGTTCCCCTAACTTTTCGGATGAGATGATATCGATTCCCGCGTCTTGCAATAACAACAAGTCCCTGTAATACAGCGGCAATCGTTCGATGACAGCATCCGATATTGCCTTTTTCTGTCTCATGGATAATACCCTCCAACGATGTCCCAAGCTATTCCCTATAGCTATAAGTCATCTTATCTAGTGATAATAGTCACAGACTTATTATATATCATTGTGAATTATTTCGCAAACTATTTTTATCGTTTTTTTCACATTCTTCGCCATACATGTTAGCAAAAAGGGCACTCATCAGCCAAAAAGTAAGTGAAATCTGGGTACTAAATAAATCGTAGTCGCTCATGCCGCTGATTCCCAGGGACAAGACGGCAGCGGCCAGGGTCATGGCCAGGGACCGGCTGAAGGTGTGGGCCGCATGACTGCGCACATAGCGGATGGCATACCAGGCATTGCCGAAAAAGAACCATAAGCCGAAGCCCAGGCCGGCCATGCCCGTTTCTGCCAGGATGTTGAGGTACATATTATGGGCGTGGAAGATGACGATACCCGCTTCCTGGATCAATTCATTATAGACGGGATAGACGTGTTTGAAGGCGCCCCAGCCAATGCCCAGGACGGGATGGTCGACAAACATGGCAATGGCTGCCTCCCACATGTCCATGCGCATGGAAACGGACGTATCCGCTTCGCCGTGGCTGAAAATGGACATCAGGCGGTCGGCGACGCCGCCGTGGTAGAAAGCCAGGATCAGCGGGCCTGCCAGAAAGAGGAGCCACACCCGTTTATCCCAAAAGAGGCCGAAAAAGAAGATCAAAGCGCAGACGCTGAGCCATGCGCCACGGGAATAGGTCAGGATCAGGCAGAAGGTCAGGATGGCAAAAAAGGCCAGGTACATGACGTGATGCCAGCGATGGCGGGTACAGATCATCATCGACGCCGCAGCGCTCATGATAATCAGCAGGAAGGCCGACAATAAGTTAGGGTTGTACAGCGTCGAGTACATGCGGCGCCGCAGCATGGGAAAGGCTGAGTTGTCGACCCATTCGGCCTCGTGGAGGGTCAGCATGTGGGCATACTGGTACAGGCCGTACAGGGCGACGACGAAGGCACTGAGGAGGAGCGTCGAAAAGAGCAGGCGCCGTTCCCAGGAATGGCGGACGAACAGGAGGATGCCAAAGTAGAGCACGAGGTACTGCAAAACCGTGAAGGCATAGAAAGCCGTCCCTAAGAGAAAGTGCGGCGAGCCGACGAGAGACAGAAAGGCCACCAGGGCAAAGCCGACAGCCGGCAGGGACAACGGCGACTGGCGCAGGGGCAGTTTGGGATATTTTTTACAGTAATAGAGCCCCAGGCCCAGGGCGATGATGAAAAAGCCTTCCATAATGAACAAGTTCAACGGCATAAAAAAGACAGTACCAGCCATAGCATAGACGACGCGCAGCCGTGCCCGCTCGGCTGGCGTACTGCCGGTCCGTATCATCCACTTCATAACGTTCGCTCCTTACATTCCGTGTAAAATATATGTATCATTTTACCATAAGAAGGCGCAGAGGCGCAACGAAAAGAGGCTGTCGCACGTGCGACAGCCTCTTTTCAGGGGTTAGGGGCTAGGGATCAGGGGTTAGTGGCTCGTGGCTCGTGGCTGACCGCTAGCTGCTGGCCGCTCGGCCCTTACTCAATATGGTATCTCTTCCGGAAGTATTTCCGGACTTCTCCCTGGATGTACAGAGAGCCGACGATGCAGAGGACCTGGTCCGGTTTGACGGCAGCCAGGGCTTTGTCCAGGCCTTCGGCGATGGTGCCGGCCCAATCGGCTTTGCACGGCAGAATGGCCGCCATGGCCTTGGGGTCGGCTGAGCGCGGCGTCGGTGCCGGTGCGCAGACGACGTAATCGTCGTCGTGGAAGAGTTCCCGTACCATCTGACTGTAATCTTTGTCGGCCAGGACGGAGAAGAGGAAGACCCGCTTCCGCGAGGCGAAGACGTCTTCGTAAGTCTTGCAGAAGGTGTCGATGCCAGCTGGGTTGTGGGCGCCGTCGAGGACGACGTCGATGTCACCGGCTTTGAAGACCTGGAAGCGGCCTGGCCACTGGACATGGCGGATGCCGTTTTCCAGGACCGTCCGGGTCAGTTTCTTTTCATGGCGGGCCAAGATGAGCAGTGTCATGACGGCAGCGGCGCAATTCGTCCGCTGGTGTTTGCCCAGCAGGGGCAGGACCGTCGTAATGGCAAAGCCGTATTTTTCCCGGACCGTCACCATCTGACCGGCTTCCGGGTCTTCCGGTCCGGCGTTGCCGACGACGTCGAAGCTGTGGTCCAGGGCATAGAGGCGGCTGTGCTTTTCATAGGCCTTGCGGGCGATGACCTGCAAAGCCGGCCCATCGGCCGTCGTGACGACAGGTACGCCTTCCTTGATGATGCCCGCTTTCTGTTCGGCAATGGCTTCGATCGTATTACCACAGTATTTCATGTGGTCCATGGCGACGTTAGTGATGACCGAGACGACGGGGACGATGACGTTCGTCGAATCGAGGAGGCCGCCCAGGCCCACTTCGATGACGGCGTAATCGACGCCGATATAGTCGAAGTACCAGAAAGCAGCAGCCGTAATCATTTCAAATTCCGTCGGCCCTTCCCCGCCGGCAGCGACCATGGCCGTCACGGCGTCTTTGACGACGGATACGGCTTTGGCGAAGTCGTCACGGGAAATGTCATGGTTGTCGATATGGATCCGTTCCGTATAGTCTTCCAGATGAGGCGACGTGTAGCGGCCCGTCCGGAAGCCCGCTTCGGTCAGGACCGAGGCGATCATAGCCGTCACCGAGCCCTTGCCGTTGGTCCCGGTGACGTGGATGGTCTTATAGTTGTTCTGGGGATTGCCCAGCCGTTCCAGTAAGGCCTGGATACGGCCGAGCCCCAGCTGGATGCCAAAGACATTGGCTGATTCCAGATAGTCTATTGCTTGTTCGTAGGTCATAGCTGCCTCTTAGAGTTTAGCCAGGTCTTCCATGCGCTTGGTCAAAGCAGCCATCTTTTCCTGGTAGTCGGCGAGCTTGCCCTTTTCTTTTTCGACGACCGCTGCCGGTGCTTTCGAGAGGAAGCCCTGGTTGGACAGCTTCTTGTCGAGGCGGGCGATTTCCTTCTGGAGTTTTTCCTGTTCCTTCTGGACGCGGGCCGTTTCTTTTTCGACGTCGATGAGGTCTTTGAGCTGTAAGTAGACTTCAATGCCCGGGACAACGGCGACGACGGCATTTTCCGGTTTGGCATCGCCCGCACCGAGGAGGGTTACTTTATCGGCAAAGGCCAGGATATGGAAGTAATCTTCGTAAGTCTTCAAGGTCTGAGCCATGTCTTCCGTAGCCGGAGCCAGGATGACCGGCGCCTTCTTGCCCATGGGGACGTTCGATTCGGCGCGGAGGTTACGGATACCCTTGATGGCTTCCATCATGGTATTCATCGTAGCGGCATCGGCCGGGAAGTTCCATTTATCCTGCGTCTTCGGCCAGGGAGCGACGATGATGCTTTCGCCTTCGTGAGGCAGGTGCTGCCAGAGGTGTTCCGTAACGAAGGGCATGAAGGGATGGAGCATTTCCAGGGTGTGCGTCAGGACATAGACCAGGACGTACTGGACCGTGTGCTTGTCCCGTTCGCTTTCGGCCTGGTAAAGGCGCTTCTTGGCCAGTTCGATGTACCAGTCGCAATAGGAGTTCCAGATGAAGTTGTAAACGGCATCGGCAGCGTCGCCGAGTTCAAATTTATCCAGGTCTTCCGTGACTTTGGCGACGGTTTCATTGAAGGATGTGAGGATCCAGCGGTCGGCCAGGGTCAGGTCTTTATCTTCAGGGATGAAGGTTTCGTCGAAATCACCGAGGTTCATGATGACGAATTTAGAAGCGTTCCAGATCTTATTGGCAAAGTTACGGTTCGCTTCGACGCGTTCCATGTAGAAGCGCATGTCGTTGCCCGGCGTATTGCCCGTGACCAGGGTGAAACGCAGGGCATCGGCGCCGTACTGTTCGCAGACACCGAGGGGATCGATACCGTTGCCCAGGGATTTACTCATCTTGCGGCCCTGGCTGTCGCGGACCAGGCCGTGGATGAAGACGTTCTTGAAGGGGATGTCCTTCATGAATTCGCAGGTCATGAACATCATGCGGGCGACCCAGAAGAAGATGATATCATAGCCCGTGACCAGGACGCTGGTCGGGAAGAACTGCTGGAGGTCCGGCGTCTTATCGGGCCAGCCCATAGTCGAGAACGGCCAGAGAGCCGAGCTGAACCACGTATCGAGGACGTCCGGGTCGCGGTGGATGTGTTTGCTGTGGCAGTGCTGACATTCTGTGATGTCTTCCCGGCTGACGGACGACTTGCCGCAGTCATCGCAGTACCAGACAGGGATCTGATGGCCCCACCAGAGCTGACGGCTGATGCACCAGTCGTGGACGTCTTCCAGCCAGTGATTATAGGTCTTGACGAAACGGTCGGGAATGAACTTCGTCTTGCCGTCTTCGACGGCCTTGAGGGCGGCTTCGGTCAAGGGCTTCATCTTGACGAACCACTGCTTGGTGACGAACGGTTCGACTGTCGTCTTGCAGCGCGAGCAATGGCCGACGGCATGGGTCAGTTCTTCGATGTGGTCCAGGAGGCCCAATTCTTTCAAGTCGGCGACGACGGCTTTCCGGCAGTCTTCCCGGGTCATGCCGTTGTATTTGGCACCGGCTTTTTCATTCATCGTGCCGTCGAGGCTCATGATCATGATGGATTCCAGGTTGTGGCGCTGGCCCATTTCAAAGTCGTTCGGGTCGTGAGCCGGCGTAATCTTGACGGCGCCCGTACCGAAGCCGATATCGACGTAATCGTCGGCGATGACTTCGACTTCGCGGTCGACGAGAGGAACGACGACTTTCTTGCCGATGTATTTCTTCATGCGGTCGTCAGCCGGGTTGACGGCGACAGCCGTATCGCCCATGATCGTTTCCGGACGGGTCGTGGCGATCATGATGTAGTCATCTTCGCCGACGACAGGGTATTTGATGTACCAGAGATGGCTCTGGACGTCGGAATGGTCGACTTCGATATCCGACAGGGCCGTATGGCAGTGCGGGCACCAGTTGGTGATGCGCTGGCCCTGGTAGATGAGGCCTTTTTCATAGAGCGTGACGAAGACTTCGCGGACGGCGCGGGCGCAGGTATCGTCCATGGTGAAGCGCTTGCGGCTCCAGTCGCAGGAAGATCCGAGGCGGCGGACCTGTTTTTCGATGCGGCTGCCGTACTGTTCCTTCCAGGCCCAGACGCGTTTCAGGAATTCTTCACGGCCGATGTCGTAGCGGGACTTGCCTTCTTCTTTGGCCAGCTGCTGTTCGACTTTGACCTGGGTTGCAATGCCGGCGTGGTCCGTGCCGGGGATCCAGGCAACGTTATAGCCTTCCATGCGTTTGAAGCGGACGAGGATATCCTGCAGGGTATTGTCCAGGGCGTGGCCCATGTGGAGCTGACCCGTGACGTTCGGCGGCGGCATGACGATGCTGAACGGTTCTTTGCTCGGATCCGGGTCCTGATGGAAGTAGCCATTCTTTTCCCAAAAATCATACCAGGACATTTCAATGTCGTTCGGTGCATAAGCGCCTAACTGTTCCTTATTCCATTTCATCTGTATTCCCTCCAAAACAAAAAAAGAGCATTCCCTCGCCTAAGGGTATTCCTTAGGACGAAAGAATGCTGTATCTTCCGCGGTACCACCTAATTTGCCGCTTGCGCGACCGCTTCATGGCACAGGTAACGTCTGCTGCACGGGCAGGCCTTTCCTCCTGCCAGCTCCCGGGTGACGCGCCCTACCCTCTTTGGATACCCTCGCACCGGACTCGGCATCTCGCTGACAAAAAGAAATAAGGCTTCTTCCGCTCATCGCTTTTATGTGATAAATATTGTAGCAAGTTTACTTGGGCCTGTCAAGGTACTCCGCGTAAAATCAATAGACGCCCTGCTTGAAGAGGGTCATCATTTCCATGGTCAGGCTGGCCTTTTCCGTATCTTCCGGAATGTCCTTGCGGTCGATCCAGCCGGCCGTGGCCAGTTCGCCGTGGTCGACTTTCAGCGTATCGTCGCCGTCGAGGTCGCAGAAGAAGCCAAAGAGCAGCGTATCCGTGAAGCACCAGGGCTGGCTCTTATAGAACTGCAGATTCTTGACACGGATGCCCACTTCTTCCATGACTTCCCGGTGGACCGTTTCTTCGATGGTCTCACCGACTTCGGCAAAACCGGCCAGCAAGGCGATATTCTTGTATTCCCGTCCGGCATACTTCGAGACCAGCAGTTTGTCGCCATGGCGGACGGCGACGATGACGGCCGGACAGATGCGCGGATAAATCATGGTGTGGCAGTGGTCGCAGTGTACCATGCGTTCGTTCTCGCTGTGCACCATGGGGCGGCCGCAATGGCCACAATAGATGTGGTTGCTGTACCAGTTGTGCAGGGACAGGCCGGCGATGCCGGCAAAGGCCAGGTAACGCGGCCGGGCAGCGCGCATGAAATTGATGGACACATAGGTAAAGCCGTCCCGTTCCGGCAGGGCTTCCTTCGCCAGGTAGAACTGGGCCCGGTCTTCGGCAAAGAGCCAGCGGAACTGGTCTTCTCCGATGTCGGCATAGTCGGCATGGCGGGGATAGACGAATTCTTTATCGCCCGTCAGCCGTACCAGGACCTTGCGGCCCTGATAAGACAGCAGAATACCATCCCGCGCCAGAGGCACAGGGTGGTATTCGACATGGTACGTGTGATTGCCAATGTCTTGTATCATTCGACGAGTTTCGCTCCTTCATTGCTGCATTTCAGGATATGGCCCGTAGCGGCGATGCCGTGGTCGTTGAAGCAGTTGATCATGGCGTCCATGATCTGCACTTCCTGATCCGTCGCAAAGGCGATGAGCGTCGAACCGGAACCGCTGATGGTAGCGCCCAGGGCACCGGCTTCGACGGCCTTCTTGAGGACCAGTTCGCCGCTGGGGATGAGGCGCAGGCGGTAGGGCACGTGCAGTTTATCCTGCAGGCCATAGGCGATGCGGTCGTACTGCTTGGTGAACAGCGAAGAAACGAGGAAGCTGACGCGGCTGACGTTGAAGACGGCGCTCTGGTAGTCGATGGTCTTGGGTAGGGCCTTGCGGGCTTCTTCCGTCGAAACTTCGACTTCCGGGCTGACCGTAATGAAAGATAGGTCATCGTCGATGGGGATGGAATTGGTCAGGGTCTTGCCATCGACCATGATAGAAACGGACAGGCCGCCGTAAATGGCAGGAGCCACGTTGTCAGGATGGCCTTCCAGGACGGTCGCCATGGTCAGCATATCTTCGCGGGTCATCTTATTGCCCGTCAGGGCATTGCCGATGAGGATGCCGCCGACAAGGGCTGCCGAACTGCTTCCCAAGCCGCGGGCCGGCGGAATAGCATTGACCAGCCGCAGTGTGCCGCCCTTGGGCAGGGACTGGCGGTTCTTGATGGCCACGGCCTTCATGGCCTGGCCGACCATGTTCTCATCGAAATTACGGGGCAGGGAATTGGCTCCCAAACCTTCGATTTCGACAGTGATCGTGTCTTTATCCGGTTCTTCCGTAAAATAAATGTCATTGTACAAAGTCAGCGCAATCCCGACGGCATCAAAGCCGGAGCCGACGTTAGCCGACGTGGCCGGAATCTGTGCGTGCAGCGTTTTTGTCATTTCTTACACCTCGATTACACGAATGGCATTCGCAATCTTGCGAACGCACGACAAGTCTTCGATTTTCTGGAGCGAAGCCTGGACCAGGCCTGCTGGCGATTTGTCGATGAGGATGACGATTTCAGCGATTTCTGCCGTTTCATCCTTCTGGATGAGGGAGCGGATACTGATATTGTTTTCTGCCAGGACCTTGGAAACAGCCGCCAGGACGCCCGGCGCATTGTTGACGATCATGCGGATATAGTACGGCGAGGAAATGTCGGCCTGCGGTTTGAGCTTGGCTTCGTGCCATACGTAATCCCGTTTGCCCGTCATCTTCAGGTTGCGGTGGAGGATGACGTTCATGACGTCGCTGACGACGGCACTGGCTGTCGGCAAGGAGCCGGCGCCCTGGCCGTAGAACATGACGTCGCCGACGCAGTTGCCGCGGACGCAGACGGCATTGTAAGCGCCGTCGACGTTGGCCAGCGGGTGGCCTTTGCGGATGAAAGCCGGATGGACGTTGAGGGAAATGCCGTCTTCATCCTGGCGGGCAATGGCCAGGAGCTTGATGACATAGCCCATTTCCGTGGCGTGTTCAATATCTTCTTTGCTAATGTTTTCAATGCCTTCGACATGGACGTCGTTGAAGGTCACAGCCGAATGGAAGCCCAGCGTTGCCAGGATGGCGATCTTGCGGGCCGCATCGTAACCGCTGACGTCGTTCGTCGGGTCCGCTTCGGCATAGCCCTTTTCCTGGGCTTCCTTGAGGACGTCTTCATACGACGAGCCATAGGCGGTCATGTTGGACAAGATGAAGTTCGTCGTGCCGTTCATGATGCCGATGATTTCTTCGATGCGGTTGCTGTTGAGCGACGAATACATCGGGCGCACGATGGGGATGCCGCCGGCGACACTGGCTTCGAACTGGAAGTCCACGTTGTGCTGCTGCGATAATTTCAATAGCGGAATGCCGTAATCGGCGATGAGGTCTTTATTGGCACTGATGACGCTCTTGCCGCGCAGGAAGCACTGTTCGATGCAGTCCTTGGCAAAATCGGCGCTGCCCATGACTTCGACGACGATGTCGATTTCATCGTCGTTGATGATATCGTTGAAATCCGTCGTGAGCTGGATGGAATCAGGTAAGTCTTCCATCTTTTCGTACTTATTCAAATCGCGGATGAGGACCCGCTTGATGTTGATTTTCGTATCGAGCTGTTCTTCAATGAGCGGACCGTTCATGGCCAGTAAGTCGACAACCCCTTTTCCGACCGTACCGCAGCCTAACAAGGCAATGGAAACATTTTTCATGAGCCTACTCCCCCTTTTTTATCTTACGCTTGTCCGATGATATCGACTTTGCTGACACCGGACAGCTTTTCCAACGTTTTAATCAGTTCATCGACAGGAACGGTCATATCCTTGGTTTCGATGGACAAGCTGACATCTGCCATTCCCTGCAAGGGAATCCCCTGGTTGATGGTCAGGATACTGCCGTTATTGGCAGCGACCGTGTTGAGCACTTGCGATAATTCCCCAGGCCGGTCGAAGATCATGACCGACAAGATGACGATTTTCCCCTGAGTCACATCGTAAAACGGGAAGACATAGTCCTTATACTTATAGTACGCACTGCGGCTCAAATCCATCATGCGGACGGCTTCGTTGATGGTGCGCGTCTGATGATGCTTGAGAATTTCCTTGACCTTGATGGTCTTCTTGATGGCTTCGGGCAGAATGTCTTCGCGGACCAGGTAAAATTTATGGTTGCTGTCTTCTTTCACTCGGCTTCCTCCCTTTCGAGAAAATATTGATACGTCGCCATGAGGCCCGGCATGAGTTTCATCTTAGGCCGCCAGCGGAGCGTTTCGATGGCCTTGCCATTGGCCAGGGACGACCGGAAAATATCGCCCTTGCGGGCTTCTCCATAAGAAACGGCCACACCGGCATGAGAGAAATACAAGAGAATCTCTTTCAGGGCGTTGATGGTCGTTTCGATCTGGGTACTGATGTTATAAATCCCTGACGGCACGCCGCTGTCCATAGCGGCGATATTGGCGCGGGCCACATCCTTGACGTAGACGAAGTCGCGGGACTGTTCACCGTCGCCGAAAATCGTCAGGTCCTGACCGCAGGCCAATGCTCTGGCAAAGAGACCGACGACACCGCCTTCGCCGCCATTGCCCTGGCGTTCGCCATATACATTGGCATAGCGCAGGATGGCATAGGGCAGGCCGAACAGGCTGCCATAGAGCTGGATATACTTTTCTGCAGCCACTTTGGTCAAGCCGTAGAACGACGCCGGTGCCAGTGGTTCCGATTCGCTCAGGGGCACTTTAGGATTATCGCCATAGACGGCGGCCGACGACGAATAGATGAATTTCTGTACCCCCTGACGGCGGCACTGTTCCAGGACGTTGATCAGGCCGATGACGTTGAGTTCGGCATCTTCCCTGGGATGGGCCAGGGAGTAGGATACCTGGGTCTGGGCCGCTTCATGAAAGACGACGTCGAAACGGCCTTCTTCAAAGAGGGCCTGCAGGGCTGCTTCGTCGCGGATATCGCCTTCGACGAAACGGGCCTCTGTCGGGATTTGGTCCCGGCAGCCTGTACTCAGGTTATCAAAGACGGTCACGTCATGGCCGTCTTCCAGCAAGGCGTCGACGAGGTGGGAACCGATGAAGCCGGCCCCGCCGGTAACTAAAATATGCAAAGTAAGACCTCCGATCCTTACGGCAGGTCACCGTAAGTAATGAGTTCAATCTGTTTGGCTTCCAGCTGCTGGCGGATAGCCGGTGACAGCAGAGCCTGGAATTCATCCTGCCAGTGATAGCCCCAGGCAAAGGACTGGCTGAGGACAGCCGTACTGCGGCCTGGATGCATCATGATTTCATGGGTCCCAAAAGGCAGTCTGTCGATGAGATAGTGCAGATTGCTTTCCGTCATGTGCCCGCCGTCGACCATGCCCCAGAAAAAGTCCGTCGTCGTAAAGTGCAGGCGCCGGACCGAGGCCATGGCTTTCTTCGACAAGTAGGTCAGGCCGTCGCGGCCGGCAATGCGCACGGGATTGGCCGACAATACCTTATAGGAATAGGCTTCCCTGGGGATGCGCAGGCGGTGGATACCGTACTTCATCATCAGCGACTGGACGATGGACCAGACCTGCGGCAGGACGTGCAGGTGCTGGTGGCTGTCCAGGTGGTCGATGGGAAGGCCCGTGGCCATGATTTTTTCCATCTGGGCGTCGAGTTCCCGGTAGACCTGACCGTAATCGAGTTTCCCCTGACAGGCCCGCTTGACGACTTCCGTATAGCTTTCCGGCAGCAGGCCGTCGGGCTGGACCAGGGTCGGCACTTCCCTGGCCGACAGGACCGTCGGCAGAGAACCGACCAGGCTAAGATGGATGCCGATGCCCAGGCCGGGACATTTCCGGGCCAAATCGACGGCCTCGTCAAAGGCCGGGCCGTTGGCCAGCAGAGACGTGCTGGTCAGGACACCTTGTTCGCAGGCTTCGATGACGGCCTGATTGACTTCTGTATGGATGCCGAAATCATCGGCATTGATGATGACTCTGTTCATCTTTCAAACTCCCCGTCCTTTCAGGACGTACTACATAATGAGCTTAATGACTATTATACATGGACAATCGTATTTTGACAATATCCTCTGCCCATTCTATTCCGCAAATTGCCGATATGCCGCTTCCTTCACTTTGCGCTGCCAATCCTTCAGGGGCGTCCCTGTCTCAACGGCGGCAGCCCGGCAATCATCGTATTCTGCCGATATGTTGACGACCTTGCCGTCATAGCGGCAGACCTTGCAGTGCAGGTCGCGGCCATCGACGCGGACCGTCGTGATGAGCCGGTCGCAGGCCAGGCGGGTCACTGGGAAGAAGCGGACGCCAATGGACGTCGTCTCCCTGACGATGACGCCGATGAGGGTGTCGATGAGTTCCTGACGGCACAAGACGCAGAGCATAGAGGCCATGCGGCCTTTCTTCATCATCATCGGCATGGCCCAGACATCATTGGCGCCCTGAGCCAGGATGAGGGAAAAGACGTATTCCATGTTCTGCGGGTTCATGTCATCGATATTGGCTTCCAGCTGCCATAATGTTTCCATTTCCATCACCTCAAGCGATTCATCGTATCGGCCAGGCGGCCAGCGCCGAAGCCGTTGTCGATGTTGACGACGGATACGCCGGCAGCACAGCTGTTGAGCATGGCCAGGAGGGCCGACAGGCCGTGGAAATTGGCACCATATCCGATACTGGTCGGCACGGCGATGACCGGTTTGTCGACGAGGCCGCCGACGACGCTGGCCAGAGCCCCTTCCATGCCGGCGACGACGATATTTACGTTGGCCCGGCGGATATCATCGACGCGGGCCAGGAGGCGGTGGATGCCAGCGACGCCGACGTCGTAGATGCGTTCGACGCGGTTGCCCATGATTTCCGCCGTCAAGGCCGCTTCTTCGGCAATGGGGATATCGCTCGTCCCGGCGGTAATGACCGAAATGAGACGGTCGCCATTGACGACGGTTTTATCCTTATGCTGATAGACCATACGGGCCAATTCGTCATACTGGGCAGCCGGATGGCGTCCGGCCAGGGCGTCGTAGACGGCCTTATCGGCCCGCGTGCCGATGACGTTGTCGTACTTCTCCATAAGGATGTCCAGGATCCGTACCGACTGATCGACAGTCTTGCCGGCACAGTAGACGACTTCCGGGAAGCCGCAGCGCTGCTGACGCTGCAAGTCCAGTTTGGCAAAGCCCAAATCGAGGGTTTCCTTATTTTCTTCCATAGTTACTCCTTAAAACCATTTTTTTCCCATGCCTTATATAAGACGATGCCGACCGACATGGACAGGTTCAGCGATTCCGTATCGGGACGCATGGGAATGGTCAGTACGTCATCGCAGCAGTCCAGGAAAGGACCGGGCAGGCCGTT
Organism: Megasphaera indica; assembly: GCF_046614755.1. Taxonomy (NCBI): domain Bacteria; kingdom Bacillati; phylum Bacillota; class Negativicutes; order Veillonellales; family Veillonellaceae; genus Megasphaera; species Megasphaera indica. The sequence continues at coordinate 73,833 of NZ_JBKKJR010000007.1, read as the reverse complement.
GCCTTCGTTGCCGAAGGCCAGGATGACAGGCTGACTGTAGTCGGCGTCGACATACGAGACGGTCCCTTCCGGAGCCGTCCCATAGACCTGGCGGTCCTCGTCGGCACAGAACTGGTCCAGCTGTTCATCGGTCACGTCCTGGACGACGGGGACCTTGAAGATAGCCCCCATGGCACTGCGGATGGTCTTGTCATTATAGACGTCGACACTGCCTTCGCTGAGCAGGACGGCGCCGGCATTGGCCGCAGCCGCCGTGCGCAGGATGGTCCCCAGATTGCCCGGGTCCTGGATGGAGCGCAGATAGAGGACGGCCTTTTCCGGCGCAATGGCCGGCAGGCTGTCGAAAGTATAGGCAAAGAAAGGCAGCATGGCCGCCAATCCCTGGGGCGTCCTGGTGTCTTTCAGCTTGTCATAGACGCTGTCGGTGACGGCATAAAAAGTCCAGCCCAGTTCGAGGCCTCTGGCATAGAGAGCTTCAAAGCCATCCAGGGCCCGCCCCTTTTCCGAGACGAAGCAGATGGCATCGGGAATAGCCATAGCCGCTGCGTCGGCAATGACCCGCAGGCCTTCGACGAAGACGCGCTGATGGGCCTGGCGGCCTTTCTTCTGCTTCAGGGAGCAGGCCATCTTGACCCACTGGTTGTCGCGGGACGTAATTTCGTTCATAGTACCTCCTATCTACCCGCCATGCGGATAAAAAAAGGGACCTCGCATGATAACTTTCATGCGACAGTCCCTCTCGTATAAGCCATGATTACTGCTGATCCGGCTTGTCGTCCTGATGTCCGTTATTCTTGAGCAGGCTTTCGCGGTTCTGCTGGATGCTGGACAAGGTCTTTTCCAATGTCGATTCAACGTATTTGAGGACATCGCCGGCATAGGTAATGGAGCTGTTCTTCAGCTGTTCCGACGAATCGTTGGCATTCTGGATGATCTGGTTGGCATGTTCCTGAGCCTGCCGTACCAGTTCGCTTTCTTCTGTCAATTTGGCAATATAATCCTTGGCCTGGGCGACCATGCTTTCGGCATGATGCTGGGCATCGGAAATGATCTTATCTTTTTCGGACAAGACTTTCTTGGCCTGTTCCAATTCGGCCGGCATGGATTCTTTCAAATCGTCGATGATCTGAAGGATTTCTTCTTCTTCGACCATCTTCTTATTGGTAAAAGGCATCTTCGAGGCGTTCATTACCAAACTTTCCAAATCTTCTAACAGTTTATCCGAATTCATGTATTCTCCACTCCTAAGCATTGTACTTGTCTGCAAACTTCTCTTTCAGTTTCTGTTCGACATAATCGGGAACCATATCGTCGAGCTTGCCGCCGAAGCAGGCCAGTTCGCGGATACCTGTCGAGCTGATATACGAATACTGGGTACTGGTCATGATGAAGACCGTTTCGATACGCGGTTCCACCTTCTTCATGAGCAGGGCCCGCTGGAATTCGTATTCAAAATCGCTCAGGGCGCGCAGGCCGCGGATGATGATAGTCGCACCGTGTTCGATGGCATATTCGTTGAGCAGGCCATGGAAGCTGACGACTTCAATGTTGGGAATGTGTTTTGTCGTTTCCCGCAACATCTCTTCCCGTTCTGCCATCGAGAACAAGGGCTTCTTCGACGGGTTCTCAAAAACAGCGACGATGAGCTTGTCGACAAGCTGGCTCCCCCGTTCAAAAATGTCAATGTGTCCGTTGGTGACAGGATCAAAACTGCCGGGACAAATACCGATTCGCACTTTCTAGACTCCTTCCTGACGACGGCGGATAAAGGCAATCCGCGTGTCTTTCCCATAGGATTTTTCTCTGATGACCTCATACAATGGGCTCTCCGTTATACCTTCGTTCCGGCTGTATTCCATCAGAATCAATCCTCCCGGAGCCAGCAAATCGTATTCACCTATCAAAGCGATTGTATCGTTCACCAAATTTTTGTTATACGGCGGGTCCGCAAAGATATAATCAAATTTGCGTCCCTGCAGCCGCGCCAGGGCTTTGGCCGAGTTAAGGCGCAGCACTTCGACGCAGTCTGCAAAGCCGCAAAGGGCTGCATTCTGGCGGATGAGCTGCTGCGTGTAATGGTCGATGAAGACAGCCGATGCCGCACCGCGGCTCAGCGCTTCCAGCCCGAGGGCACCCGTACCGGCAAAGATATCGAGGACAGCGGCACCGCGCAGGCCGCCGCTGTTTTCGAGGATGTTGAAGAGACTTTCCCGCGTACGGTCCAGCGTCGGCCGGGTCAGCATCCCCTTCGGGGACTTCAGGACCCGTCCTCTGGCACTGCCGGATATGATTCTCATAGGCTCACCTGCTCGTACATAGTTAATTATACACGTTTTTTATTACATATCAATCTATTTTTTCTTAATTCGTTCGACCTTCAGTTCCTTGCCGTGCATGAGGCGGATGATGTTGTCTTTATGGCGCACGACGACCAGCAGGGCTGCCAGCAGGCCGAAAATCGTCAGCGGCAGGGGTTCGTTGAAAAAGAACATGGTAACGGGCACCAGGATGGCCGCTACGATGGAACCGAGGGAGACGATGCGCGTCAGGGCGACGATGACGGCCCAGACGCAGAAGACGATGAGCGTTTCCCACGGGGCCAGGAACAGGATGATGCCCAGGCCCGTGGCGACGCCCTTGCCGCCTTTGAACTTGAGGAAAATCGAGCACGAATGGCCGACGATGGCCAGCAGGCCGCCGGCGATCATGAAGTAGATCTGCGTGTCCGTACTGCCCAGGCCCGACTGGCTGGCGACCTGGCCGAGGTAGACGCCGAGCATCCCCTTGGCGACATCGCAGATGAGGACCAGCAGGCCGCCGACGGCGCCGAAGACGCGGTAGGCGTTGGTCGCCCCCGTGTTATGGCTGCCGTAGTCCCTGATATCTGTATGATACAAGGCCTTGCCGATGACCAGACCGCTTGGGAAGGACCCGGCGATATAGGCCAGTACCAGGCAGAGGATTCCGAGCATCATAAGCTTTCACCGTCCTTCTTCCCGCGCAGGATGAGCCGGATCGGCGTCCCTTCAAAGCCGAAGGTTTCGCGCAGGCGGTTTTCCAGAAAGCGCAGGTACGAGAAATGCATGAGCTGCGGTTCGTTGACGAAGAGGATGAACGTCGGCGGCTGGACCGAAGCCTGGGTCATGTAGTAGATCTTGAGCAGCTTGCCGCCCTTGGCCGGCGGCGGATTGGTCAGCTGGGCATCTTCGATGAGTTCGTTGAGGACGCTCGTCGACACGCGCATGTGCTGCTGTTCCGACACGAACTTGACCATGTCGGCCAGGCGGTTGATGCGCTGCTTGGTCAGGGCCGAAGCGAAGAGGATGGGCGCATACTGGAGGAAAGCCAGTTCGCGGCGGATGTCTTCTTCAAATTTGTGGCTCGTCTTGCTGTCCTTTTCGACGAGGTCCCACTTGTTGACGACGATGATGCAGCCCTTGCCGGCTTCATGGACGTAACCGGCTATCTTCGTATCCTGTTCGGTCACGCCTTCTGTGGCATCGATGACCAGGACGGCGATATCCGAACGGTCGACGGCGCGCAGGGCCCGGACGACGCTATAGCGTTCGACAGGCATGTCGATCTTGGCCTTGCGGCGCATACCGGCCGTATCGATGAGGACGAAATCCGTCCCTTCATAGGACCAGTGGGTATCGATGGAATCGCGCGTCGTCCCCGGCACGTTGCTGACGATGACCCGTTCCTGCCCCAGGAGGGCATTGGTCAGGGATGACTTGCCGACATTCGGCCGGCCGACGAGGGCGATGTGGATGGCTTCGTCGTCATCGTCCATGGCCGGGACTTTCTTGATGTACTTCAGGACTTCGTCGAGGAGGTCGCCGAGGTTCATTAGGTTGACAGCCGAGACGCCGATGGGGTCGCCCAGGCCGAGGCTGTAAAATTCGTAGATATTCATTTCTTGTTCGACGCTGTCGATCTTGTTGACGACCAGGATGACCGGCTTGCCGCATGAGCGAAGGATGTGGGCGATTTCTTCATCCTGAGGCTGGACGCCGACTTTGCCGTCGACGACATAGAGGATGACGTCAGCTTCGCGGATGGCCAGTTCAGCCTGATAACGCATACTGGTAAAGATATGGTTATCTGAATCGACGAATTCGATGCCGCCCGTATCGATCATGGTGAATTCCTGGCCGAGCCATTCGGCGTCGAAATAAATGCGGTCGCGCGTCACGCCGGGAATGTCTTCGACGATGGAAATGCGCTTCTTGACAATGGCATTGAAGAGCGTCGATTTGCCGACGTTCGGACGCCCGACGACAGCGACTAAGGGTTTGTACATGGCAGAATCCTTTCTATAGACGAAAAAAGGATAACCGGTAGAGCCCGGCTATCCCCTTTTTGTGAAACCTTAGTTGTTTTCTTCTTCTTTATCCTGGTTATCGAGATAGTTGCGAACTTCCTGTTCTTCTTCATCTTTCTGAATGGCCAAGACGCTGAGAGAAATCTTTTTCTTATCCGTATCGATGCCGATGATCTTGACGTTCATGACATCGCCGATGTTGACCAGGTCTTTGACAGCAACGCCGCGTTTTTCCGTCAATTCGGAAATGTGGAGCAAGCCCTGCAATTCCGGATCGATGGCCAGGATAGCGCCGAAGGGCAGGAGCTTCTTGACTTCGCCTTTGACGATATCGCCGACTTCAAATTTTTCGATAGCAGCGATCCAGGGGTTCTTCTGGAGTGCTTTCAAGGACAAGGAAATACGGTTCCGTTCTTTATCGAATTTCTGAACGAGGACCTGGAGTTTTTCACCCGTATGGAGAACGGCATCGACAGAGCTGATGCGTTTCCAGGAAATGTCGGAAATGTGGAGCAGGCCTTCTACGCCGCCGAGGTCGATGAATGCACCATAGGGCATGATCTTGACGACCGTGCCTTCGAGGACAGCGCCTTCTTCAATGTGTTTGAGGGCTTCTTCGCGTTTTGCTTCGCGTTCTGCTTCGAGGACGGCTTTGCGGGAAAGGACGAGGCGGTTCTTGTGTTCGTCGATGTCGATGACTTTGACCTGGAAGGTCTGGCCTACGAGATAGTCCAAAGATTTAACGAATTTGATATCGCCCTGGGAAAGGGGAATGAAACCACGCAGGGATTTGATGGAAACGACAAGGCCAGCCTTGTTCGTTTCTTTACCTGTACATTCGACGAGCTGGTCGTTTTCAAAAGCATCGCGGACTTCTTTCCAGTCTTCGACTTTTTTCATCTTGACGAGGGAAACGACGATAGCTCCTTCTTCCTTGATGTTGTTGGCGATTTCAACAGTCAGTTCGTCGCCGACTTTGACAAAGTCACTTGCTTTTTCCGGAGCGGGAACAGCCATTTCCTTTTTCGGCAGGATTGCTTCTGCTTTCGTACCGATGGAAACATAGGCAGCATCATCATTCACAGAAATAACCGTGCCTTTGACCACGTCACCTTTCTTTGGATTTTCTTCATAGTCATACTTGTCCAACAATTCTTCACTCATTACTTCTGTGCCTTCAGCTTGCAAATTTTCCATAATCTTAACAACCTCCTGTATTATCCAATCCGGCGTGGAAGCGCCGGCTGTAATGCCTATATGATTCATACCACGGAACCAGGCCGTATCCAATTCGGCTGCTGTTTCGATGTGGTATGTCGGGCAATCCTGTTCACGGCATACCTGCGCGAGGCGGCCTGTGTTGGCGCTGTTCTTGCCGCCAATGACGATCATGGCGTCCACATGGCCTGCCAGTTCTATCGCTGCCTGCTGACGCTGCTGCGTCGCCGTGCATATGGTCATATGCACATCGAGATGATTGGTCTTTCGTTGCAGGATAGCGGCGATACGCTTGAATTGCTCTTGAGAGAACGTCGTCTGGACGACGACTCCCATAGAATCGCAAAAGGGAATTTTTTCAGCTTCTTCTTCCCTATCTATTATAATAGCACGATTTGCCCCCCATTGTGAAATGCTAATTACTTCAGGATGGGATTTTTCTCCTACTATTATGAGTTTTTCGCCCTTTTCGACGATGTTTTTAGCGTCTTGTTGGGCCTTTTTGACGTGTGGACACGTCGCATCTATGACTTTTAGTTCTTTTTGGTCAGCCTGTTCATAGACATCCGGGCCGACTCCGTGAGAGCGTATCAGGATGACAGCCCCCTTGTCGACATCGTCCAGCGAGTCGACCGGCGATACGCCATGAGCGGCTAAACGCCCGACAACTTGCGGATTGTGGATGATGGGTCCCAGGGTATGCGTCCCCTTTTCGGCCTGCCCCGCAAGCTCGACAGCCCGGCGCACACCATAGCAAAAGCCACAGGCCGCGGCGAGAGTTACTTTCATTTTGCGTCCCCTTTATACTGATTTTGCATAGCTATGATAATATCGCGGATTTCGTCGGAAAAACCTTTGACCAAGTCGCGATCCGACGCCTTTCCCTGCGGTGCCGGGACGGGTTTGCCAAAGATGACCCGGACGGGACCGGTCTTTTTCGGCAGGAATTCGGAATTGACGATAGCCGCCGGCAGGACCGGCACCTTGGCCTTGATGGCGATTCCGGCAAAGCCTTCATGGAAAGGCCCGACTTTGCCGCCCCGCGTCCGCTTCCCTTCAGGGAAAATCCCCAGGACCTCGCCGCTCTTCAGGACCCGGAAGGACTCGATGACGGCTTTGCGGTCGATGTGGCCGCGGTGGACCGGGAAGGTGTGGACATAGCGCAGGAACCAGCCCATGAGGGGATTGCGGAACAATTCCTCTTTAGCCATGAAATGGATCAGATGATGGCGCATGGCCGTCCCCAGCAGGGGCGGATCGAAATTGCTGGCATGATTGCAGACGACCAGGAACGGCCCCTTTTCGGGGATGTTCTCTTCGCCGATGACTTCCATGCCCAGGACGCCGTAGGTAGCGACATTGAAAATCTTGCGGATCACGCCATATGTAAAGGTATGCATCAGCCTCGCTCCTTCATCAGGCCCAGGATGACGTCGGCCGTCTGCTCTAAATCGAGATTGCTGTTGTCGACGACGATGGCATCGTCGGCCTTCTTCAGCGGCGAAACGGCGCGGTGCGAATCCATATCGTCGCGGGCGGCGATACTGGCAGCGATTTCTTCATACGTCTCGCTGCCGCCTTTGGCCTGGACTTCCAAATAACGGCGGCGGGCCCGGGAATCGACAGACGCCGTCAGGAAGATCTTGAGGTCTGCCTGGGGCAGGACGACAGTCCCGATATCGCGGCCGTCGAGGATGACGCCGCCTTCTTTAGCCATGGCCTGCTGTAATTTTACCAGTTTTTCCCGTACGACTGCAAGAGCCGCGACGGCAGAAACATGGGAAGATACGCGCTGGGTCCGGATGGCTTCGGTCACTTCCGTCGATCCGACGTAGACGCGGCACAGGTCTGCCTGCGGTTCCAGGCGGATATCAATGGTATCGACGAGGTCACGGACCGCTTTTTCATCAGAAAGGTCGATGCCTTTTTCCAGGACGGCCCAGGTAAAGGCCCGGTACATGGCACCCGTATCGATATACAAGTAATGGACCCGGTTGGCCAGGACCTTGGCGACACTGCTCTTGCCCGCTCCGGCCGGCCCATCAATGGCAACCGTCAATTTTCGCATGGTATGCACTCCTTTGTAGCGGCCGCCGTTCCGGCGACGAAGCCCGTCGAAAAGGCTGCCTGCAGATTATAGCCGCCAGTAAAGGCGTCGATGTCGATGACTTCTCCGGCAAAATAGAGATTGGGGACAAGTTTCGACTCCATCGTCTTGGGATTGATTTCCTTGACGGCAATGCCGCCAGCCGTGACGATGGCTTCTTCAATGGGACGCGTCCCGGTCACGGTCAGGCTCAGGGCCTTGAGGGTATCGACCAGGTCCTGCCGCTGTTCCCGGGAAATCTGGTTGACCGGACAGGCAGCGGCGATGCCGGCCTGGTCGAGGACGATGGGGATGAGTCGCTGCGGCAGGAGGTCCTTCAGCCCATTGGCGGCCTCTTTGCGGATGTATTTCTCGAAATCCCGCCGCAGCCGGGCGTCGAGCTTTTCCTTGGACAAGGCCGGTTTGAGGTCGATGCGCAGCTGCATGGGAAAAGCACAGGACTTCTTATGGGCCGCCTCGGTACTGAGCATGAGGATGATCGGCCCGGACACGCCGAAATGAGTGAAGAGCATCTCGCCGAAATAGGAGGCAGCTTTCTTGCCCCGCTTCCACAGCGATGCTTCGACATTGCGCAGGGACAGGCCCGACAGGGTGTGAGGCCAGGTTTCTTCCGTCGTAAAGGGAATGAGCGATGGTTTCAGCTCCGTCACGCTGTGTCCCAGGCTGCGGGCAAAGCCGTAGCCGTCGCCTGTCGAACCGGTCACGGGATAGGACATGCCGCCCGTCGTGATGATACAGGCGTCGCCTTCGTAATTCCCCGACGCCGCACTGACGACCATGCGGCTGCCCCAGGCCTTGACGGCGTGGACAGCGTCGCTCAGATGGAGGTCGACGCCCTTCTGGCAGAGCTTGCGATAGAAGAGCTTGCGCACTTCGATGGCACTGTCCGACTGGGGGAAGATGCGGCCGCCCCGTTCCTCCTTGGTAGCCAGGCCCCAGGTATGCAATTTATCCAGCAGATCCTGATTGGTAAATTGTTCATACGCACTGTAGAGGAATTTGCCGTGGCCCGGCGTATGGACGATGAAATCGGCCATGCTGCACGAATTGGTCAGATTGCAGCGGCCCTTGCCGGTAATGCCCATCTTCTTGCCGACGATATCATTTTTTTCAAATAAGTGTACCCTGGCCCCGGCTTCTGCCGCGGCCAGCGCAGCCATGATGCCGGCCGCACCGGCACCGATGACGAGTATTTCCTTCATAGGCACTCCTGTTTATTTATATTGGTAGAGTTCCGCCACTTCTTCGCGGGTCAGCTTGCGATAGGCCCCGCGCTTGACACCGCTCAGGGTCAGGAAGGCGTACTGGACGCGGCGCAGGTTGTGGACCTGGTAGCCGAAGAACTCGAACATGCGGCGGACCTGGCGGTTGCGTCCTTCATAGATGGTGATTTCCACACTGGTCAGGTTCGTCTTCGGGTCATAGCCGATATAGTAGACATCGGCCGGGGCCGTCATGCCGTCCTTCAGCTCGACGCCGTCTGCCAGGTGCTGCAGGACCGAATCGGCAATGCGCCCTTTGACCTTGACTTCATAAGTCTTGTCGACGAGGCGGCTGGGATGCATGAGGATGTTGGCCAGTTCACCGTCATTGGTCATGATCAGCAGGCCTTCCGTATTCTGGTCCAGGCGGCCGACGGCGTAGATGCGGTCCTTTTCCTTCCTGAAATAGTCCATGACCGTCGCCCGACCCTGGTCATCGCTCGACGTGGTGATGACGCCCTTGGGCTTGTTGAACAGATAATAATGCTTCGGCTGCGCTTCCAGGGTCTTGCCGTCGACGGCAATGCGGTCCTTGTCGGGGTCGACTTTCGTCCCCAGTTCGCGGACAATGATGCCGTTGACGTGGACGCGCCCTTCTAATATCATCTTTTCCGAAGCGCGCCGCGAAGCGACACCGCAGTTACTCATCACTTTCTGTAACCGTTCTTCCATCAGTTGCATCCTCCGTAATATCTGCCGGCATGCGGCCGGCTAAATCGGCCAGGGAATCCATGCCGATACATTCTAAAAAATAAGCAGACGTGCCGTATAAAATCGGCCGTCCTGGGCTGTCCTTGCGCCCCAGTTCGACGACGAGGCCCTGCTGGACCAGCGACGTCAGGACCCGTTCTGACGAGACACCGCGCAGCTTTTCGATTTCAGCCCGCGTAATGGGCTGCTTGAAGGCGACGATGGCCAATACTTCCAGTGCCATAGAGGACAACTCCGTCGTCCCCGTCCGGACCCATTGCAGGGCATCGTGGAGGTCCGGCCGCGTGACCAGCTGAAAGCCGCCGGCGACACGGATGAGGACGATACCCCGCCGCTGGCTGCTGAGCAGGTGCTGCAGGCGGTCTGCCGTCGCTTCCGTTTCGGCCTGGGTCCAGCCCGTATGGGCGCAGATGGCCGTCACCGTCATGGGGTCGCCGCTCAGAAAGAGCAGGGCTTCCAGCAGAGCCGTAGGCTCGATGGTATCAGTTTGGCGTGTATCGTAAGGCAATGGTATTCCCATCCTCTCCTTCAGCAACAGTAGCGCATTGGCCGATTTTCAGCAGTTCCAGGACGGCCAGGAAGGTGACGACCAGTTCGACCCGGGACCGGCAGGTCCTGAATATGGCGTCGACGGCCATCGTACCCTGGGCACGGCGCAGGGCGTAAGTGACGCGGCGCATGCACTCTTCGACGCTGTAGATTTCCTTCTGTATGCGGATCTCTACGGCTGTCGGCTCGGGAAGGGCCTGGCAGACCTTGTGGAACGCCTGGTAGAGGGCCTCTGTGTCGATATGGCCGGCAAAGCGGGCCTCATAGGGCATGGCCGTCGGCAGGCGCCCCAGCATGAGGCTGCGGGCATCCCACAACTGTCCCATAGCCTGGGACAGGGCTTTCATCTTTTTATATTCGACGAGCTGGCGGACCAGCGCTTCCTGCGGGTCTTCTTCCTCCTCTTCAGCCAGTTTCGGCTGCTTAGGCAGCAGCAGGCGCGATTTGATCTGCAATAGCGTCGCTGCCATGACGAAGAACTTGCTGGCATAATCGACATCGAACGTGTCGATGTCCGCTACGTAGGCGTTGAACTGGTCTGTAATCTCGACGATAGGTATGTTATAAATATCGACTTTGTTCTTTTCGATGAGATAGAGCAGCAGGTCCAGGGGACCTTCAAAATCCGATACTTTATACTTGTATTCTGTCATGATTCATTATAACTCATTTTCCCATGAATGTGAATTTCACTGGACTGCGAAAAGGAGCTGTCCTAAGACAGCTCCTTTGTTTTGCAAGGGACTCGTCGGCCACGGCCAACGCCGCTCACACGCTCGTTGTTTTTTTGGTGCCGGGGACCGGAATCGAACCGGTACGGATATCTCTATCCGACGGATTTTAAGTCCGTTGCGTCTGCCAGTTCCGCCACCTCGGCATGACGAAAGATGAAAATATGGAGGCGGCACCCAGAATCGAACTGGGGATGAAGGTTTTGCAGACCTCTGCCTTACCGCTTGGCTATGCCGCCATATATGGAGCGGAAAACGAGACTCGAACTCGCGACCCCCACCTTGGCAAGGTGATGCTCTACCACTGAGCTACTTCCGCATTTGTGGTGCTCAGGGACGGAATTGAACCGCCGACACGGGGATTTTCAGTCCCCTGCTCTACCGACTGAGCTACCTGAGCAATTGGCGACCCCGATCAGATTTGAACTGACGATCTTCGCCGTGACAGGGCGACATGTTAAACCGCTACACCACGGGGCCACTTTCTTTCGTTCTTTCGAGGTTGTTTCGGTATTTCTTAGTGCCTCGAACAAAAACTATTTTACTACAAGAAGGATGTTTTGGCAAGTACTTTTTTTATTTTTTTCAAACTTTTTTTGTAGGAATGAAAAAGACGCCCGTCATGGCCGAAGCCATCACCGGGCGTCCTGATGAATTCAAAAAAGGTTATTTTGCATAATCCACCATCCGCGTTTCGCGGATGACGACGACTTTGATCTGGCCTGGGTATTCCAGTTCCGCTTCGATGCGTTTGACGATGTCGTGGACCAGCAGGACACAGTCCGATTCATCCAGCTTGTCCGGCTTGACCATGACGCGGATTTCGCGGCCGGCCTGGATGGCGAAGCAGTCTTCGACGCCATCGAAAGATTCGGCGATTTCTTCGAGTTTCGTCAGGCGTTTCAGATAGTTTTCCAGCGTTTCCCGGCGGGCACCCGGACGGGCAGCCGATACGGCATCTGCCGCCGACACCAGGACGGCTTCGACGCTGTGCGCTTCTTCATCGCCGTGATGGGCAGCGATGCAGTTGACGACCAGCTTGGATTCGCCGTATTTCTTGGCGATTTCCGTACCGATCGAAACGTGAGTCCCTTCCAGTTCGTGGTCCAGGGCCTTGCCGATATCGTGGATGAGCCCGGCCCGTTTGGCCAGGTTTTCATCGACGCCCAGTTCAGCGGCCATGATGCCGGCCAGCTGAGAGACTTCGATGGAATGGCGCAGGACATTCTGGCCATAACTGGTACGATAGCGCAGGCGGCCGAGGATTTTGATGAGTTCAGGATGCAGACCGTGAACGCCCGTTTCATACGTCGCCTGTTCGCCAGCTTCGCGGATCTTCTGATTGACTTCTTTGCGGGCCTTTTCGACCATTTCTTCAATGCGTGCCGGATGGATACGGCCATCGGCAATCAGTTTTTCCAGAGCAATGCGGGCGATTTCACGGCGTATGGGATCAAAGCACGACAAGATGACCGCTTCCGGCGTATCGTCGATGATGAGATCGACGCCGGTCAGCGTTTCAATAGCCCGGATATTGCGTCCTTCACGGCCGATGATGCGGCCTTTCATTTCATCGTTCGGCAGGGAAACGACAGATACTGTCGTTTCGGCGACGTGGTCAGCAGCACAGCGCTGGATGGCCATGGAAATGATTTCCCGGGCCTTGCCTTCGGCTTCTTCCTTGGCCTGGTCTTCCAGGTTCTTGATCATCTGCGCCGTTTCGTGCTTCACTTCGGTCTGGACGTTGTTCAGGAGCAATTCCTTGGCATCTTCATATGTCAAGCCGGAAATCCGTTCCAGTTCAGCCATCTTCTGTTCATGAAGGGCTTCGATTTTTTCCTGCATCCGCGTCACTTCATCTTCCTTACGCTGCAGGGCATCTTCCTTCTTTTCCATGGAATCGGATTTCTTGTCCAAATGTTCTTCTTTCTGCAACAGGCGCCGTTCAAAACGCTGCAATTCATTGCGGCGTTCCTTGTGTTCCCGTTCCGCATCGTTGCGCATCTTGTGGACTTCTTCCTTCCCTTCCAGGACGAGTTCCTTCTTACGGGCTTCTGCGTTCTGCTGGGCCGTGGCAATGATGCGCTGTGCTTCGACTTCGGCCTGGCCGATCTTGCCTTCGGCGATTTTCTTACGGTAAATATAGCCCGTACCGCCGCCGATGAGACCGCAGGCGACTGCTGCAGCAATAATCGTTAGCATAGTAATGGATTCACCTCCCCTTTCACAAAAAAAAGCCGAACTCGCAGTCCGGCTTTTTTTATGAGTATGTAAAATTTACTTCATGTTCAAAAAACCTACAATTATGCAAAATATAGACCAGTGTATCAAACCGGCTCTCTTAATTGTAAATTTTTTTTATATCAATGTCAAGATAGACTTAGTCAAGATTAACTTATCAATGGACCGTAAAATCTTCCAGGACGTCCCGTATGACTGAGGGCGAAAAGCCGCGGTACTGTAAAAAACGGGCCGCCTTGCGGGCTTCATCGGCGCGATAAGAGAACTTGCGCTTCACCAGATCCCCGGCCAGGGCGTATTCGTCGGGCCGCTCGACGTCTTCCGGTACGGGCAGGCAGCGGCGGCGCAGGCGGTTGACGATATACAAGTGGCCGTACTGCCCTTTGCGGGCATAATAGCGGTACACGTCACGGGCCAGGCGCTGGTCGTCGAGGAAGTGTTCCCCTTCCAGGGCGGCCACGACGTCCTCGAGGACGTCGTCGTCAACACCGCGGCGGCGCAGCTTGGCCTTCAGCTCCCCTTCGCTGAGAAAGCGGACGTTGAGGAGCTGCAAGGCTTTTTCGTAAGCTTCGCGATAGTCCATTTAGGCTTCGTCGCTGTTTTCAGCAGTTGTATCCGCCGCATCCAGGGACGCCGTATCTTCTTCTTCCATGGCTTCGTCGAATTTTTCCGGTTCTGCTGCCAGGGTATCGCGGATGATCTTTTCCACTTCGTCCGTGATTTCCGGATGTTCCTTCATGAAAATCTTGACGTTTTCCTTCCCCTGGCCCAGGCGTTCACCCTTATAGGAATACCAGGTACCGCTCTTTTCGATGATATCCATGGACGTACCCAAATCGAGGACCGTGCCTTCGCGGGAAATGCCCGCACCGTACATGATGTCGAATTCGCAGTGCTTGAAAGGTGGAGCCACTTTATTCTTGACGACTTTGACCCGCGCCCGGTTGCCGATGACATCGCCGCCGGACTTGATGGCTTCGCCCTTGCGGATTTCCATGCGGATCGAAGCGTAGAATTTCAGGGCCCGGCCGCCAGTCGTCGTTTCCGGGTTGCCGAACATGACGCCGACTTTTTCGCGGAGCTGGTTGATGAAGATGACGATGGCTTTGGACTTGGAAATGATGCCCGTCAGTTTGCGCAAGGCCTGGCTCATGAGGCGGGCCTGGAGACCGACGTGGGAATCGCCCATTTCCCCTTCGATTTCTGCTTTCGGGACCAGGGCGGCTACGGAGTCGACGACGATGATGTCGACGGCGCCGCTGCGGACGAGTTCTTCCGTGATTTCCAAGGCCTGTTCGCCATTATCGGGCTGGGAAATGAGCAGTTCATTCGTGTCGACGCCGAGGTGGCGGGCATAGACCGGATCCAGGGCGTGTTCGGCATCGATGAAAGCGGCAATGCCGCCGCTCTTCTGGGCCGAGGCGATGGCATGCAGGGCCAGGGTCGTCTTGCCTGACGATTCAGGACCGTAGATTTCGATGACGCGGCCGCGGGGATAACCGCCGACGCCGACGGCCAGGTCGACGGCCAGGGAACCCGATGAGATGACTTCCAGGTTCATCTTGTCGGCGACGTCGCCGAGGCGCATGATGGCGCCTTTGCCGAAATCCTTTTCAATCTTGCGCATTGCATTTTCAAGTGCTGTCTGTTTTGCGTCCAAATTGTCTCCTCCTAACTATGCGTTCTTTGTATGTGTCACTATATAGTGGACTAAGTAATAGACGGCCCGCAGGGCAGCCCGCTGTTTGACTTCGACCCGGCCGCCGTGATAGACGTTGCGGTGGGTCACGGTCCCCCAGGGACCGCTGATGCCCGTATAGACCAGGCCGACGGGCTGGTCCGGCGTACCGCCGCCGGGGCCGGCAATGCCCGTCGTACTGACGGCCAGGTCCGTCCCGTACAGGCGGCGGCTGCCTTCGGCCATTTCAGCAGCCGTCTGTGCGCTGACGGCCGTATAGCGTTCCAGCGTATCGTGAGAAACGCCGAGTATCTTTTCTTTCATTTCATTGCAGTACGTCCCGGCCGAGCCGCGGAAGTAATCGGAAGCGCCCGGCACATCGGTGATGAACGAGCCCACCAGGCCGCCGGTACACGATTCGGCAGCGCTGACGGAATAGCCGCCGTCGCCGACGATCTGGCCCAGGACATGGGCCATGGTATCGTCGTCGAAGCTGACAATCTGGCCAGCCAGCCGGCGGCGGACTTCCCCTTCCAGGGGAGCCAGCAGGGCCCGCGCCTGATCTTCCCGGTCAGCCCGGGCCGTCAGGCGGACTTCGACGAAGCCTGGCCGGGCATACATGGCCAGGGTCGGATTCGATTGCTCCTTGACCAGGTCCATGAGTTTCTCTTCGATGAAGGCTTCGCCCATGTCATAGATTTTGATATAGCGCGAAGCGATGCAGCCCTGGCTGCCAAAGGTCTGGAGCAGCCACGGTTTCAGGCGGTTTTCATACATCCAGCGCATTTCCGTCGGCGGTCCCGGCAGGTGGACCAGGGTCTTGCCGCCTTGCTGCATGGCCACACCCGGTGCCGTACCGGCGCCGTTATCGAAGAGGACGGCGCCCTGCGGGACCATGGCCTGGCGCTTCTGGTTTTCCGTCATGGCCGTGCTGCCGTGATGGACGAGGACCCATTGGCGGACCGATTCGGCAATGGTTTCATTATAAACGAGAGGCATTCCCATGAGGCGGGCGCCGATGATCTTGGTCATATCGCCCTGGGTCGGCCCGAGGCCGCCTGTGGTGATGACCATGTCGACGCGGGACAGGGCCGTCTTCAGGGCTTCTTCCATGCGCTGCGGGTTGTCGCCGACCGTCGTATGATAGATGACAGAATAGCCGATTTCATTGAGTTTCCTCGACAAGTAAGCTGAGTTATAATTGGTAATTTCACCTAACAGTAATTCGGAACCTGTCGTAACCAGTTCCACGAACATAAGCGATCACCTCGGTTAATCCATCCGTTCCGCTACGAGGTCATAGGCAAAGCCCTGGGCGATGCGGACGGGAATCATATCACCAGACTGTACGTCCTGGGCGTCTTCCAGATAGGTCAGGCCATCGACGTCGGGAGCCTGGATTTCAATGCGCCCGACAGCCTGGCGGATACCCTTTTCTTCTTCTACTCTTTCGACGAGCATCGTATGGACAGAGCCTTCCAGTTCCTGATTGCGGATTTCCGATACCTTGGCCTGGATGGCCATGAGCTGATGATACCGTTCTTCCTTGACTTCTTCCGGAATCTGGCCGTCCATGAGGGCTGCCGGCGTGCCGTCTTCGCGGGAATAGGTGAAGACGCCGACATCGTCGAATTCCGTTTCCTTGACGAAATCACAGAGTTCCTGGAATTCTTCTTCAGTTTCGCCAGGGAAGCCGACGATGAACGTCGAGCGCAGGGTCAGCTTGCGGCCGTGGCTGCAGAGCTTCTTCATGAGGCTGCGCACATCGGCTTCGGAATCGCGGCGGTTCATGCGCTGCAAGACGGACTGGGAAATGTGCTGGAGCGGCAAGTCGACGTAGGGACAGATTTTTTCTTCCTTGACGATGAGGTCCATCAATTCATCCGTAAAGTAGTGGGGATAGAGATAGAACAGGCGGATCCAGCGGATGCCGTCGATCTTCACCAGCTGGCGCAGCAGTTCCGGCAACAGGGAATGACCGGCCAGGTCGACGCCATAGCTCGTCGTGTCCTGGGCGATGAGGTTGACTTCCTTGACGCCGTCGGCTGCCAGCTGCTGTACTTCGGCGACGACGGAATCGACGGGCCGGCTGTACAACTTGCCCCGTACATGGGGAATGATGCAGAACGAGCAGCCGTTGTTGCAGCCTTCGCCGATCTTCACATAGGCACTGTACTTCGGCGTCGTCCGCAGGCGGCTCGTATTCTGGTTGTAGAGATGGCTGACGTCGTCCATGAAGCAGGCTTTGCGCCCTTTCTTGACCGTATCGATGGCTTCCCAGATGCGGTCCCACGAACCGGTTCCCAAGAGGGCGTCGATTTCCGGCATTTCCTTCATCAAATCTTCTTTATACTGCTGGCTCAGGCAGCCCGTGACGATGAGTATCTTGCATTTCCCTTCCGTCTTGTAGCGGGCAGCCTGCAATATCGTATCAATGGATTCCTGCTTGGCTTTTTCAATGAACGTACACGTATTGACGATAATGATATCCGCCTGGGGCAGGTCCTCTGTGATCTCCATATGGCGGTCGCGGAGGATGCCCAGCATGACTTCCGTATCAATAAGGTTTTTGGAGCAGCCTAAGCTGACAAATCCGATTTTTTCCATGTATCTTTACTTTTCCTTTCCGAAGCGAATTGATTTGATCCACCAGGCCTGCAAATCGCGGCGGCCCTGATCAGAATACTGTTTTTTTACGGGGAATAAGACGAGCTCCCGGCCTTTGGCATCGACTTCCGGGTTGGCCGGCGGCAGGGCTTCGCTCAAAAAAATGTGTCTCTGCCGCAAGACGTCAATAGCATCGGGCGAATAGAGCCAGTCGATGAAGGCATTGTTCAATTCTCCATCTTCACACCAGTTGGTGACAGCCGCACCGGTCAGCCAGTACGATGTACCGTCCTGGGGATAGAGGATGAAGATCGGCGCCCCGTCTTTGTAATACTGCCGGGCGACGGACGCGTCGGCGACGCCCATATCGGCTTCGCCGCTGGCTACGCGGCGGACATTGACCGACATGGACTTAGAATAGGCCGCTACATGGCTCTGGAGCGAGCTCAGGTAGCGGGCACTGTCCTCCATGCCTCTCATTTCCACAAAAGAACAGAGGAACTCGCCGGCCATATCCATGGATGCCAGGTCCGGGAAAGCCAGGACCATACCCGGGTCGGTCAACAGGTCGTCCCAGGACTGGATCTGCATGCCCCGCCGTTCGTAATAGGCCTGGCTGAGGACGAAGATCATAGGGTTATACCAGAGGCCATTCCAGAGCTGTTCCTGGTCCTTCATGGACGGCGGCACTTTATCCGTCACCGGTGAGGCGTAGGGCTGCAAGATGCCATTTTTCTTCTGAGCCTGCAAGTCGTCTTCCGAGGCGATGAGGATATCGGGCTTGACGCCGCCGTCGTCCTTCAGGGACTGGCGGATCTCGCTGTCGCTCTTGGAATAGATCTGGACGCGCAGATGTTTCTGTTCGTAAAAGCGCTGGGCCAGGCCGTCATTGACATCCTGAGGCAAGTCGGAAAAGACGACGAGATGGCGTTCGGCTTCATACGCCCGCTGTGCTTCTTCCTGCTGGCGCTGTACCAGGATGGGCCCGCACAGGCTCAGGAGCAGGATGACGAAGAGGCTGAGCACGATAAAGGGCACGAATTTCTTCATTAGCTTCACCTGAATTTTCTAGTCTTAGCCGGTCCCCTCCCCTGCCTGCGGGGCGGAGCGACATGCCGGCCGGCCTTATCGGGCCGTCTCCCTGCCTGATGGCGCCGCGGCGCGATGAGGCATTTGGGGCCGTACCCGATGAGGTCCCGTCGGCCGGCCAGGCACAGAGCCTTATAGACAATATCATAATTGGCCGGGTTCTTATACTGCATCAGGGCCCGCTGCATCTGTTTCTCTTCCGGCCGGCGGGCGACGTAGACTTTTTCACCCGTCAAGGGATTGAGGCCTGTATAGTACATGGCCGTCGACAGGCTGCCCGGCGTCGGGATGAAGTCCTGTACCTGTTCCGGCTGCATATGCATATCCCGCAGGAATTCGGCCAGGGCGACGGCATCTTTCAGGGTACAGCCGGGATGGCTGGACATGAAATACGGGACGAGGTACTGTTTCTTCCCCAGTTCCCGGTTGGCTTCATCGAACCAGTCCTTGAACTTCAGGAAGGCATGGACGTCGGCCTTGCCCATGAGGTCCGTCACGTGCTTGACGACGTGTTCCGGCGCCACTTTCAGCTGGCCGCTGACGTGATACTGACAGAGTTCCTTGACGAAAGCCTTGTTGTGGTCAGCCAGGACGTAATCATAGCGCAGGCCTGAGCGGACGAAGACCTTCTTGACGCCTTTGACGCTGCGTATTTCCCGCAGCAGCTTCAGGTAATCGTCGTGGGACGTATTGAGGTTCGGGCACGTTTCGCTACCGATGCAGTGGCGGTTGCGGCAGGCCCCGTCGGTGAGCTGCTTGGCACAGGCGACGTGGCGGAAGTTCGCCGTCGGGCCGCCGACATCGTGGATGTATCCTTTGAAACCGGGCAGATGGGTCATGCGTTCCGTTTCCCTGACCAGCGATTCATGGCTGCGGTGCTGGATGATACGGCCCTGATGGCTGGTAATGGCACAGAAATGGCAGTGGCCGAAACAGCCGCGCTGGCTGGTCAGGCTGAACTGGACCTCATGGAGGGCCGGAACGCCGCCGGCTGCGTCGTAATCAGGATGCCAGCGCCGCTGGAAGGGCAGTTCGTAGATAGCATCCATCTCGGCTGTCGTCAGCGGCAGGGCCGGCGGCGTCTGGACGACGAAGCGGTTCTCTGACGGCTGGATGATAGTCTTGCCGTAAAAGGGATCCTGTTCTTCGTACTGCATCTTGAAAGCCTTGGCAAAGGTCAATTTATCCTTCTTGACGTCTTCATAGGACGGACAGACGACGGTCTTATCCGAAATGGGCGGCCGGCTGGTGACGTAGCAGATGCCGCGGATGTCGTACATTTCGGCGACAGTCTTGCCTTCGGCCAGGGCGTCGGCGATTTCGACGACGGAATGTTCCCCCATGCCGTAGCTGAGGATGTCGGCCTTGCTGTCCAGGAGGATGGAATGGCGCACTTTATTGGACCAGTAATCATAGTGGGCAAAGCGGCGCAGGCTGGCTTCGATGCCGCCGATGATGATGGGCACATCCTTATAGGCTTCCCGCATGCGGTTGGCATAGACGATGGTCGCCCGTTCCGGCCGATGGCCGGCTTCGCCGCCTGGCGAATAGCTGTCGCGGCTGCGGAATTTCTTGGCTGCCGTCTTTTCATTGAGCATGGAATCGAGATTGCCGGCTGTAATCAAAGCGGCCAGCCGCGGCCGTCCCAATTTCTTGAACGGTTCGGCACTATGCCAGTCGGGCTGGGAAATGATACCGACACGATAGCCCCGGCTTTCCAATACGCGGCCGATGAGGGCTGCGGCAAAACCGGGGTGATCGACATAGGCGTCGCCATTGATGTAGACAAAATCGAGCTGATCCCAGCCGCGGCGTTCCATGTCCTCCCGGCTGGTTACTAAGAATTTCTCGCGCATATGGCTCCTTATTTAAATTAAAATCCAAATGATGAGCAGCAGGAAAATGATGATGCCGGCAATGATGGTGATTTCCGGCCATTTTCCCTGACGCTGCTTCTTCTTTTTATTGCTGTCCTTGCGGACTTTCTTCTTTTTGACGGGCATGATGGTCCGCACTTCCGGCTGCGGCGTCCGTTCTTCGACGTTTTCCTTGTATTCCCGGGCCAGGGCGATGCCGTCCAGTTCCAGGAAATTACCGTAATTGCGAAGAAAGCCCTTGACGAAGACGGCACCGGGAATGGCATCGTATTCGTCCTTTTCCAGGGCTTCCAGGTATTCCCGCTTTATATTGAGGGCATCGGACACGTCTTGCAGTGTCAGCCCTTGTTGTTCTCTTGCCAGTCGCAGCACTTCTCCGATCGACGATTCGTTCACTGTTGTTCCTCTCCCCATTCTCTATAATCGTACCTTTTATTATATAACAGATACGGCCAGGGGTACAGGGGTTCAGCTCAAATACTTCTGCTGGACTTCGTCGGCCGTCATGAGGATTTCCCTGGGCTTGCTGCCGTTATTGGGGCCGACGATGTGCATGGCTTCCATCATGTCGATCATGCGGGCTGCCCGCGTATAGCCGACGCGGAAGCGGCGCTGGAGCATGGACGTCGAAGCCTGGCCCGTTTCCAGGACCATGTCGATGGCCTGGCGCATGAGGTCGTCTTCAAAGAAATCGACGCTGTCTTCGGGATTTTCCGACTGGGCCTTCTGGACGGCTTCATCGTAATTGGGACCGCCCTGGGCCTTGATGAATTCGACCATTTCGTCGATTTCCGAATCGGAAATGAAAGCGCCCTGGACGCGGAGAGGCTTGGAAGCGCCGAGAGGATAGAAGAGCATGTCGCCCTTGCCGATCAGTTTTTCTGCACCGGCCATGTCAAGGATAGTCCGCGAATCGACCTGGCTGGAAACGGCGAAGGCAATGCGGCTCGGGACGTTGGCCTTGATGAGACCCGTCAGGACGTCGACAGACGGCCGCTGCGTCGCCAGGACGAGGTGCATGCCGCAGGCACGGGCTTTCTGGCCCAGGCGGATGATGGACTTTTCCACGTCGTCTGAGGCCATCATCATGAGGTCGGCCAATTCGTCGATGATGATGACGATGAAAGGCATCGTGTCTTCCGGATGGAGTTCATTATAGCGGGAAATATCCCGCGTATGGGTGATGGCGAAGCGCTTATAGCGGTCGTCCATTTCCCGGACAGCCCAGCGCAGGACGCTGGCGGCCTTCTTCGGGTCCGTGACGACTGGCGTCAGCAAGTGCGGGATGCCGTTGTAATTGGATAATTCGACGACCTTCGGGTCGATGAGGATGAGCTTGACGTCTTCCGGCCGCTGCTTGAAGAGGATGCTGGCAATGAAGGTGTTGATGCAGACACTCTTGCCGGACCCGGTCGAACCGGCTACCAGGAGATGAGGCATCTTGGTCAGGTCGGCGACGATGGGGTTGCCGGCAATGTCTTTGCCCAGGCAGACCGGGACGCCGCCGGCGGCCTTGCGGAACGTATCCGTGTCGATGACATCGCGCAGATTGACACCGGTCAGCTTTTTATTCGGCACTTCGATGCCGACGGCCGCTTTGCCGGGAATCGGCGCTTCGATGCGGATATCCGTGGCGGCCAGTTTCAAGGCGATATCATCGGCTAAGTGGACGATTTTGCTGACTTTGACGCCCGCTGCCGGTTCCAGCTCGTAAC
Source organism: Megasphaera indica (assembly GCF_046614755.1). Classification (NCBI taxonomy): domain Bacteria; kingdom Bacillati; phylum Bacillota; class Negativicutes; order Veillonellales; family Veillonellaceae; genus Megasphaera; species Megasphaera indica. Next base: position 51,724 of record NZ_JBKKJR010000007.1, on the reverse strand, counting down.
GGGTGATGGACGGCCCCTGGCTGGCATTGAGTATCTTGGCATCGATGTTGAAGCTCTGCAGCGTTTCCTGGAGGATGCGGGCATTTTCCCGGACTTCATCGCTCAGGCCGACGATATGCTGCGGCCCCGGTTTGAGCATGCTCACCGGCGGCAGGCGGTACGTCTTTTCGCCAGCCGCTTTGGGAACGGCACTGCTCCCTTCTTCGCTGGTTTCGACAGCGACGCTGCTCTTTTCGACTTCAATGGGCTTGAGGTCGTCCATATCATGGCCGAGGACATCCGTTTCTCCGGCCAGCGAAGCCGCCGGCGCTGCCGGGCCGGGCTGTACGTCATGAGCCGTCGGCACTGTATCGCCGACGACGGTTTCATGTATCTGACTGTAAGGCCGGGCGTCTTCCGGCATTTCCTCCGGCGTTTCCGGAACTTCTTCATACGAATCGTCGCTGGCCCAATCGTAAGGCACGTCTTCTTCGATAGGGCTGGCATCGAAGCGGACTTCTTCGACGCCGTTGCCCAAGTCGCGGGCATCGGCAATGGTTGAGACCGGTCGTTCCATATCAGCGGGATAATCATCGGGATTCCCACAAGCGGGACGCCCTGTGTCTACGGAATTCCCACAAGCGGGACGCCCTAACGGGTCGTCCCCTACAACCGCTTGCAAATCGAAGATGCGGCGGCGTTCATGCCACTGTTTCAGGGACTGGGATGCGTCCTGAAGGCCTTCGACGGCCTTCCCCGACACTTTGGCCGCTTCCTGGCCGGCCTTGTCGGCTACGACAGCCACAGGCTTAGAAATAGACCAATTCTTCCAGACCAGGAAGGTGACGATGCAGGCACCGGTAATAGCCATGACAGCTCCAAAAAATCCAAGAAACCGCCGCAGGACCGAGGCCATGACGGCCCCGACGATTCCCCCGCCGACAGATAAGCTGTGCGGCAGGAACTCCGTCCCTTCCGGGATGACCAGCAAATGGACCAGCCCCAGGAGGAGGATATAGATCCACGTCCCGACGGCCCACGATTTCGACACTGGGCAGGCCTTGCGGATGACGATGTATTTCAGGCCCAGGACGATGAGGGACAGGCTGACGACGATCCGGCCCAGGCCGAAGATATACGCTAAGATATCGTCGACGCTGTGGCCGATGCGGCCTGTATCGACGCCGATGAAGCCGGCCGTCGCAAAGACGCCTGCGAGGATACAACAAATACCTATGATTTCATATTTCAAAAGTGGCGACGTCCCTGCCTTCCTGGCAGTCTTCGCCTTCTGACGCGTGCCAGTCGTCCGCTTGGTGCGGCTGGTTTTACGGGTCTTTCCTTTTGTCAAAACAGTTCACCTTCTACTAATAGATTACTTGCCGCCACGGCGCTTATGCCAGGCAGCTGCCATGCTCCCTTCCTGTCCATAGGGCCGTTCCCGGTAATAGGACGCCCCTTTCAAAGCATCGGGCAGATACTGCTGGGCCACCCAGCCCCCATCGAAATCGTGAGGGTACTGGTAGGTCAGGCCATGGCCCAGGGCGGCGGCGCCGCTGTAATGGCTGTCGCGCAGATAATCGGGCACATCGCCGCAGTCCTTATGGCGGACGTCGGCCAAAGCCGCATCAATAGCCATGTAGGCGCTGTTGCTCTTCGGCGCACAGGCCACGTAGATGACGGCTTCGGACAGGATGATGCGCCCTTCCGGCCAGCCGACGAACTGGACGGCCTGGGCAGCGGCATTGGCGATGACCAGGGCCTGGGGATCGGCCAGTCCTACGTCTTCAGCCGCACAGATGACCAGGCGGCGGGCGATGAAGGACGGCTGTTCTCCGGCGTCGATCATACGGGCCATATAGTGCAGGGCCGCATCGGGGTCGGACCCACGCATACTCTTGATGAAGGCCGATACCGTATCGTAATGGGCATCGCCTTTCTTGTCATACGTATAGACCTTATGACCGGCTACTTTTTCGATAGCGTCGTGTGTGATATGGCCGCCAGCCGGGACGACCATGCAGACCTGTTCCAGCAGGTTGAGGCCGACGCGGGCATCGCGGTCGGCCAGCCGCGCCAGGGTTCCCAGCATCTCATCGCTGGCCGTGATGCCCAGCGAGCCCAGGCCTTTTTCTTTATCCGTCAGAGCCCGCCGCAGGACGGCCATGACGGCCTGTTCCGGCAGGGGCTTCAGCTGGATGACGCGCAGGCGCGACAATAAGGGGCGGTTGACTTCAAAATAAGGATTTTCCGTCGTTGCCCCGATGAGGATGACCGTCCCGTCTTCGACATACGGCAACAGGACGTCTTGCTGGCTTTTATTGAAGCGGTGGATTTCGTCGATGAAGAGGATCGTCCGCTTTTGATATAAATGGATGGCATCCTGCGCCGCCGCGATGACTTTGCGCAGTTCCGCCGTCCCGGCCGTGACGGCGTTGAGGGTTACGAAACGGCTGTCCGTCTCATTGGCAATGACATGGGCCAGCGTCGTCTTGCCGACGCCAGAGGGACCGTAAAATAAGAGGGACGGGATCGTGTCCTTCTCGATGAGGGTCCGCAGAAAACTGCCCGGGCCGATGAGGTCGTCCTGGCCATAGATGTCATCCAAAGATTCCGGCCGCATGCGGACGGCCAGCGGCGCATAGTCCCGGCCGCTCCGTTCATCAGCCATAGAAAATAAATCGTCTCCGCTCATTTGTTTGCTCTCCAGACTAAATAGAACGCCGCCAAGTCTCCTCAGCGGCGGACGAAATAACTAAATTCTCGAATAAGAAAAGAGCCCCACCATGCCGTTTATAAACCGAGTTTTGAGCCTGCCTAAGCAGGTGGGTGTTCTCCTATAAGGGTCGACAGTCCAGTGAAGGCATTGCCTAACGATATAGAGCCCGAACTCCCAATGTAAAAAGTGTTGGTTCAAAACATCGAGACCATTTACGTACACAGTAGGGTTTCTTCTTGCATCTAGTATAATAAAATATAGAAGAAAAATCAAGCCTTGACAAATGAAAAAGGCGCTGTCGCATGAAGACAGCGCCTTTTAAGTGGCTAGGGATTAGGGGTTAGGGGTTAGGGGCTAGCGGCTAGCGGCCAACTGCTGACTGCTAACTGCGCCCTTTGGACGTCCCCTACGAACCACGAACCACGATTATTTTACGACTTTCTTTACGGCGGCTACGACGTTTTCTGTCGTGAAGCCAAATTTCTTGAACAAGACGCCGGCCGGAGCGGAGGCACCGAAGGATTTCATGGAAACCGTCGTCCCGTCGAGGCCGACGTATTTACCCCAGCCGAAGTCCGAAGCGGCTTCGACAGCGACACGGGCGCGGACAGCTTTCGGGAGTACCTGTTCTTTATAGGCTTCGTCCTGCTGTTCAAAGAGTTCCATGCAAGGCATGCTGACGACGCGGACGTCGACACCTTCTTTAGCCAGTTCGTCTTTAGCGCTGACAGCCAGTTCGACTTCCGAACCGCTGGCCATGATGATGGCATCGGGAACGGCCTTGTTGGCATCGGCGATGACGTAAGCGCCTTTCAGGGCTTCTTTGCTGCTGCCGGCGAGCTGCGGCAGGTTCTGGCGGGTCAGGACGAGGGCCGTCGGCGTCTTCTGGCTGGTCGCAGCCAGGTACCAGCCGGCAGCCGTTTCCGTAGCGTCAGCCGGACGGAAGACGTTGACGTTAGGAAGGGAACGGAGCATGGCCAGCTGTTCAATCGGTTCGTGAGTCGGGCCGTCTTCGCCGACACCGATGCTGTCGTGCGTGAGGACGTACGTCGTCGGCAGGCTCATGAGGGCAGCCAGGCGGATCATGGGTTTCATATAATCGCTGAAGACGAAGAACGTGCCGGCATACGGACGGATACCGCCGTGAAGGGCCAGGCCATTGGTGATGGCGCCCATAGCCAGTTCACGGACGCCGAAGTGGACGTTGCGGCCGCTGTAATCGGTCTTGCTGAAAAAGCCTTCGCCTTTCATTTCCGTCTTGTTCGACGGAGCCAGGTCGGCGCTGCCGCCAAAGAGCTGAGGCATGATGTCTTTCAGGCGGTTGATCATCGTGCCGGACAAGCTGCGCGTAGCCTGCGGTTTATCTTCATAAGCCCAGAAATCTTCGTTATTCAAGAGGGCCTGTGCATCGACATCGCTGTGGAAAGCATCCCATTTAGCTTTCATATCCGGGAATTTGGCAGCGTAGTCGGCAAAGAGTTTCTGCCAATCCGCTTCGGCTGCGCCGGCTTTCTGGCTTAATTCAGCATAATGAGCATAGACTTCGTCCGGGATGTAGAAGGTTTCCTGCGGTTTCGGCCAGCCCAGGTTTTCTTTCATGGCGACGATGTTTTCTTCACCCAGCGGCGAGCCATGAGCGGCAGCCGAGCCCTGTTTGGCCGGGCAGCCATAGCCGATCTGGGTCTTGATGGTGATGAACGACGGATGTTCCTTGTCGGCTTTGGCTTCTTCGATGGCTTTGCCGATGGCGTCGAGGTCCGTGCCGTCTTCGACGGTAATCGTCTGGAAGCCGAAGGCAGCCATGCGGGCCTGGACATTTTCCGTAAAGGCGATGTCCGTATTGCCTTCGATAGAGATGTTGTTGCTATCGTAGAGGACGATGAGTTTGGAAAGGCCGAGCGTCCCTGCCAGGGAGAAGGCTTCCGACGAGATGCCTTCCATCAGGCAGCCGTCGCCGCAGAGGGCGAAGGTGTAGTGGTCGACGACGGGATAGCCCGGTTTATTGAAAATAGCTGCCAAGTGAGCTTCTGCCATGGCCATGCCGACAGCCATGCCCAGGCCGGCGCCGAGGGGGCCTGTCGTCGCTTCGACGCCCGTCGTGTGGCCGTATTCCGGATGCCCCGGTGTCAAGGAGCCGTCTTGACGGAACTGTTTAATGTCGTCCATGGTCAGGCCGTAGCCGTAGAAATGGAGCAGCGAATACAACAGCATCGAGCCGTGGCCAGCCGAGAGGATAAAGCGGTCGCGGTTCGCCCATTTCGGGTCCTTTGCGTTATGGTTCATGTGATTTGCCCAGAGTTCGTATGCAATGGGAGCTGCGCCGAGGGGCAGGCCGGGATGGCCAGAGTTGGCCTTCTGGATGGCGTCAGCCGACAATACACGAATGGCATTTACACAAGTCGTATCAATGGTGCTCATTAGTCAAATCGCTCCTTTTTATGTGATCGAAAATAAATAGACATTCACTTTATTATGTAAAAAAAGGACCCCTTCTGTCAATGGCAAAAGGGGATTTTGGGAGAAATTTATATATGCTATAATAAAGAAGTTTCTTAATTTTCCGAGAAAGGATAGACTCATGACGAAAAAATACTTTTTCTTTGATATCGACGGGACCCTGGGCCTGGGAATCTCCAGCATCATCCCGGCAGACACGCTGTACTGCCTGCGCCGCCTCGTCCAGGAAGGCCATTTCATAGCCATCGCATCGGGCCGCCTGCAGCACGATACGCAGACCTTTGCCGACCGCTACGGCATACCAGCCGTCGTCGCCGATGGCGGCAACAGCCTGTCCCTGGACGGGAAAATTCTGGAAATGACCGGCCTGCCCCTGGAGAACTGCAAAGCCCTGCTGCGCGACCTGACGGACCGCCACTATCCCTGGGCCGTAGTCACGGACAATACCATCAACCGCTATACGCCGTATTCTGATTTCCCCCACGACGACCCGCGCAATTACATGGAAACCGTCATCCGCCCGGTCCCCATCGAAAACCTGACGGCGGTCTATAAAATCATGTACGCCCGGCCCCAGCGCCTCGAAGACGAACCGCCGACATACGGCCTGCCCCACCTGGAATACATCGACCACACGTACCTCATCGAACCGACCGACAAGAGCCGCGGCATCCTGCGCATGCTGGACCTCGTCGGCGGCCGCCCGGAAGATGCTGTCGTCTTCGGCGACGGCATGAACGACATTTCCATGTTCCGCAAGCCCTTCTTCTCCATCGCTATGGGCAACGGCCGGGATGAGCTGAAAGCCCATGCCGACTACGTCACAGGCGACAACGATAAGGGCGGCATCCTGGAAGCCTGCAAAAAATTCGGCTGGCTCTAAGGGATAGTCCGTAGTTTGTAGTCTGTAGTTGGCAGTTTCTAGTTGTGGCCGGCGCCTTTTAACAGGGCTTCCCGCAGGCGGTCTTCGATCTGGACCAGTTCGGCTTCGGCGGCCTGCCGCTTCTGCCGTCCTTCCTGCTGGATGCGCAGCGTATCTTCGATGGTGCTGATCAAATCTTCATTGACCTGCTTGACCGTTTCGATATCGACGATGGCCCGTTCATTTTCGACGGCCGTATCGTGGGAATTCTGCTTGAGCATGGCGGCGTTGCGCTTGAGCAGTTCATTGGTCGTATTGGACACGGCCTGCTGCATTTCCAGGGCCTCTTTCTGCCGCCCCAGCCCCAGGGCCAGGACCATCTGGTTCTTCCACAAGGGGATGGTGTTGTAAATGGCACTCTGGATGCGGTCGACGAGGATCTTGTCGTTGTTCTGGATGATGCGGATCTGTGGTGCCGTCTGGATGGCAATGGTCTTGCTGATTTTCAAGTCGTGGACCTTCTTTTCAAAGCGGCTGACGGAATTCTTGAAATCCTGGACGACCTGGACGGCCATGGGATTATCTGAAACCTGGGCCTGGGCTTCCAGTTTGGGAATCGTCGTCAAGTTCAGTTCCTGTATCTTTTCTTCGCCAGCCTGGATGTAAAGCTGGAGCTGCTTGAAGTATTCCAGGTTCTTATCGTAGAGGCCGTCAAACATGGCAATGTCCTTCATGAGGGTCATTTTCTGGCTGTCCAGGCCGGCCTGTATCTTGTCGATCTGGGCAGCCAGCGTCGTATAGGACTGGGTCAGGGCTTCTTTTTTCTTGAACAGCGAGCCGACGACGGGCAGGCTGGCCAGGAAGCCCTGGTCCTCGTCGTTTTCGTCTTCAAAGGACTTGACCCGCTTGACCAGGTCGTTGAGCAGGTCACCGGCTGCGGCCGGGTCCGTACTCTTGACCGTCGACAAGACGCTGTCCGAAAAGGTGGCGATATTTTTCTGGGCGGCGCTGCCGTACTGGACGATGGCGTTGGAATTGACCAGGTCGATGGCATCCTTGATGGTGTCGACCTGCTGCCGTTCTTCCGGCGTCAGGCTTTCGACCTGGGCATTGAAATGAGCTACTTCGTGCTTTTCATCGACGGCTGGCAGGGCTTTCTGGCTGTCAGCCTGCTTTTTCTCTAAAAGGTCATTCAAATTGATATCGGCCATAGTATCTACCTACTTTCTTTTTGTATTCAAGAACTGGTCGGCTAAATCGATGATCGTCCCGACCAGGTCATCACTGCGCTTAGCCTGCGGTTCCACCTTGGGCGGTTCCGTCTGGATGCCGTCAGCGGCCATGTTCTGCTTCATGACCTTCATTTCGGCGTCGAGGTCCATGAGCTGGGCATTGAGGACCTTGGAAAACTGGTCTTCATAGGCTTCGTCGAACTTATCCAGGAGCTGCTTGATGTCCCATTTCGACTGCTGCACTTCCTGCGCTTCAAGGCCCGTCTTTTCCAGCTCCTGGTACTTGCGGACCAGGAGCAGAGCCCGGTCCTGGTAATAATCGACGAAGCGCCGGGCCAGGCTCATCCGTTCCGGATGCTGCTGCAAGTAGGTCAGGAAATTCTTGGCAATGCCCTGCATCTTGCGCAGCTGTTTCCGCAGTTCGTCGTCATCGACGTGCTTCATTTCTTTTTCAATGGCGTTGAAATCATCGACGGCTTTGCTGAAGAGCTCGTCGTTCAGCTTGTCCACTTCTTCGTTGCCGCTGGAAAATTCCAGTTCCGGCTTGAACTTCTTCTTATTGCGGCGGTGAATCCAGTAGAGGATGAAGACGCCGAAGACGAGACTGAACGTCCCGGACAGATGACCCGTAGCGAACCAGTTATAACTGGGAACGGCAAAACAGATGATAGCGATGAGATATAAGAAAATATTCACGATCGTCCCTCCTAAGTGAAGAATGTCTTTCCTTAATCATAGCATTTTTCGCCCCATTTGTCGTGGATTGTAAGGCAAAAAAGAGACTGCCTCTGAAGACAGCCTCTTTTGAGTGGTTAGGGGTTAGGGGTTAGTGGCTAGGGGCTAGGGGCTGCTTTTAAATTTAAAACCATCCGCTAATCGCTGACAGCTAGCCGCTAACGGCTTAAAAGGACCTGTCGTCACGCGACAGGTCCTTTTTCAGCTTGTTTTATTTTATACCGTTTAGTCCATTTCCAGCGATTGTGCAGCCAGAACCAGTCTTCTGGATACTTGCGGATATGGGCTTCCAGGCGGTCGTTGAGTTCCTGTGTCGTTTCGTACATGATGCGGTTCTTTTCCTCTTTCGAGAGCTTGTGGTCCGCTGTGTACGGCTTGATGGGCGGCAGGACTTCGACGATGTGGTGGTACGGCCGGTCTTCGTGGATGAAGGTCGACACGATGGGGTAATTGGCGATGCCGGCCATCTTGGCCGGTCCGTCAGCCGTCAGGGTGTCCATGCCAAAGAGTTTGACCATGATGCCGGTATAGCCCGGGTCCTGGTCCATGAGCAGGCCGATGTAGTGGCCATCGCGGAGGAAGCGGACCATGTCGCGGATGCCCGTCTTGTAAGTGACGTGCTGCTTCATCATGGCCCGATACTCGTTGATGAAGGTATCGGCGCTCTTGCTGTTCTGTTCCTGAGCAACGGAGATGAGGGGATAGCCATTCATGGCTAGGACAGCTCCCAGGAGTTCCCAGTTGCCGGCATGGGATGCCATGAAGACGGCCCCTTCGCCGCTGGCTTTGAGTTCGTCCAGGTATTCCTTGCCGTGCCAGGTAATCTTTTCGTCGAGCATCTCCTTCGTATAGCGCGGATACGACAGGACTTCGATGATCATGGGCCCGAACCGGACCGTACTGACCTTGGCGATGGCCATGGCCTTTTCCGGATCATCGGTCAGACCGCAGTCCAAAATCTGCTGCTGGGCCAGGACCTTGCGCTTCTTGGGGACGAAAGTCCAGAAAAAGGCACCTAAAAAGGTGCCCAGGGCCCGGCGACAGCCTTCTGGAATGTGGCAGATAATCCAGCTCAGACATTTCATAAAGGTGTACATAGGCAAATCCTCTTACTGTTGTTCTAATTTCTTTTCCAGTTCAGCGATTTTTTTCTGCAAGGCTTTGACGGTCTTGGCCATTTCCGGCAGGTGTTTCAGGTAGACCTGGGTACGGCTCCATTCCATGTGAGGCCGAATGGGGAACCCGGCATAGACCTGGTTGCCCTTGACATTGCCCGTAATGCCCGATTTGCCGGCAAAGACGGCATTGTCGCCAATGGTGATGTGGCCAGTGCAGCCGGTCTGACCGGCAAAGATAACGTGATTGCCGGCTTTGGTGCTGCCAGCGATGCCCGTCTGGGCGATGAGGAAACAGTCTTCACCGATTTCGACGTTGTGGCCGAGATGGACGAGGTTGTCGATTTTCGTCCCCCTGCCGACTTTCGTCGAACCCAGGGTTGCGTTATCGAGACACGTGCAGGCGCCGATTTCGACATCGTCGCCGAGGGTGACGTTGCCAATCTGCGGGATCCGCGTATGCTTGCCCTTTTCCGTAGCAAAGCCGAAGCCTTCGCCGCCGATGACGGCGTGAGCCCGGATGACTGCGTTCTTTCCGAGGACGCAGTTTTCGTGGATGACGGCACCGGGATAGAGTACCGAACCTTCGCCGATCTTGACATTATCGCCTAAAAAGACGTAGGGATAAATCGTCGAGCCCTTGCCGATTTCGACGTTCTTGCCGATGACGGCATAAGGCATGATGGCTACGTCTTCGCCGATAGAGGCGCTGCCGTCGATGATGGCTGTCGGATGGATGCCCGGCGTGACCGACTGGCGGGGGTGAAACAGCACGAGGAGCTGGGAAAAAGCCAGGCGGGGATTTTCTACGACGACGAGCGTATTATCTCCGGCAGGAACTTCTTTTTCGACAATGACGGCACCGGCATGGACCTGCGGTAAATATTCCGTATACGGATCGACGGCAAAGGTAATGTCCTGCAAACCGGCTTCGGCCAGGCCTTTCACGTCTTCAATGACGGCGTCACCCTTGCCGATGACCGTGCCGCCCAGCAATACTGCTAATTCCTGTACTGTTTTCTTCACGATATACAACCCCTTTTTTTACTGCAATTTGGCAATTAAATCGTCGGTTACGTCGATGCCGCCGGAAGGAACGGCTTCTTTGACGACGATGATGCCGACATTTTTATCCTTGGCGATGTCGCCTAACTTACTCTGGATGTCCGACATGAACTGACGCTGCATGCTGGCGCCGAAAATATTGAGTTCCTGCTGGGCCTGCTGCTGTTTCTTCTGGAAATCTTCAGCCGACATGGACTGCTGTGCGTCCTGCAATTCCTTTTCGATGGATTTCTGTTTATCTTCGGTCTTCTGTTTATACTGCTGGACCAGGGGCGCTTCTTTCTGTACGCGCGACATGTCGACGACGCCTACATTATCTTTTCCGCCACAGCCGGCGAGCATACCCGTCAGGGCCAGCATTGCGGCGACGATTCCTAAGCGCTTCCAAACTTTTTTCATTGCTAAAAGCCTCCTGTTATGCCAACTTGGCAATAATATCATCGGTAACATCCGTAGCCGTGCCGATGCCTTCGTAGTTGGCGAAGATCATCTCAAAGCCCTGTTCCTGGGCGACATCAGCGGCTTTATCGCGGATATCTGCCATGATGGCGTCTTTCACATCTTTCATTTCTTTTTCTTTTGCATCGAGTTTATCTTTCCATTCCTTGTTCCACACAGCCGGTTCCGGCCGGTCCTGCAAGACGCCCAGCTGCTGCTGGAAAACCTGCTGGCTGTCTGCCTTGCGTCCTTCCAGGTCTTTCTTGACCTGCTGGGCGTAGTCATCGAGCTCTTTCTTGGCCTGGGCCTTATCCGGTGCCATGAGGGCCGCGATTTCATCGGCTGTCCGGTTGGTCACCTGGACGTCAGCCTGGCTGCCTTTGAGCAAGGTTTGGAGCTGTTCCTCTGTCGCTGCCCGTTCTTCTTTAGACAGGGACAGGGTCTTCAGCTTCAACTGGAGATTGACGATTTTCAACGTGTCGGCCTGGGAAATGACAGGCGTCGTCTTCTTCTTTTCCTGGACGAGCGAATCATACCGCTGTTTCAGCCGGTTGTTGAGCTCGTTCTCTTTGAGGGCGACTTTGGCCTGCAGTTCCTGGTCGAGGGCTGCCGTACCTGCGGCGTCGGCAGCGGCAAAATTCTGGACCGACGTCCCTTCGGCAGCAGCCTTCTGGGAATAGTTCCACTGTTCAAACTGATATTGGGCAACCATAGCGTTGTATTCCAGTTCTAAATGGTGATACTCGCTATAACGCGGGTGGCTCATGACGACGTGTTCCAGGTCTGCATAGGCATAGACCGGCGTCGCAGCTGTCGACGGGGCCGGCTGGCTGCGGTGGCTGAAGAACCACCAGCCGGCGAGGAGACAGACCATGAGGACCGCGGCACCGGCTGCCGCATATATCCGTTTCATAAAGACTCCTTACTGGTTACTGCTGCTGGAGCTGTCCGAACTGCTGGAGCTGTTGGCGCTGCTGTCGGAGCTGCTGGAGCCAGAGTTCTTGTTCAGTTCTTTAGCGACCTGGTCGGTAATATCCGTACCGCCATAGAGGACGACGCTCTTGTCGACGACGAGGCTGAGGCCTTTGGTCTTGGCAACATCGCTGACAGCCGTGTCGACTTTATCTTTGATGCCTTTGAAGATTTCCTGGCGTTTCGTAGCCAGTTCGCCCTGCATCTTCTGGAAGAGCTGCTGTTTCTGCTGGTCGTCCATGCCGGCCGACTGCTGTTCAAACTGTTTCTGCATGTCTTCGCCAGCCTGCTGGAGCTGTTTCTGTGCCGCAACGGCATCCTGATTATCAGGAGTGATGATCTCGCTCGTATCGACGACGCCGATGTTGCTCGACGGAGCCGCATTGACAGGGTTGCCCGTCTGCATGATAGCCAGGCCGGCGACACTGAAGACGAAGATAGCTGCGATAACAGCCGAAAAAATCTTGATATTGCGTTTCTTACCTATTTCAGACATCATAATAAAACTTCTCCTTTTGTATTACAAATAACCGATAATCCGGAGCCAAGCATCGTGGTCGGACACGATATATTCCAAACCGACATAATCATCGACGCGATAGTGCAGGCCGACTTCGGAATCGTCATGCGTCAGGTCCCGGTCGTAGCGCAGGGTCCACCGCCCGCCTAAGGGCTGGCGCAGCCACAGGTGCTGGCTGTCGTCGAGGCTCTCGAACTGGTATCCCGCCTGTGTTCCGCCGGCAAAGCGGTAAAAGTAGCCGGGAATGAAATTCCAGTCCAGCGAAGACGGCATGAACTTGACGGCGCCGTAGATTTCGTGATGACTGCCGATTTTGCGGCCCAGATGGGCCATGAGGACCGTATCTTCGTCGCTGCTGTGGTCACGGCCGGCGTCGATATAGGCGCCGCCGCGGATGTCATAAAAAGCCGTCTTCGACGTAAGGTCGATGGTCGTATCCTCACCGAGCGACAAGGACGGCGTCACGTGAAGGCCGTAGTTCTTGACGACCCACTGACGCTGGACGTCTTCCTGCAAGGCTGCGGCGATGTCCCGCTCATGGCGCTGAACGAAGGCGACAGGCAGGCCGTCCAGTCCGGCATAGTCCCGTTCCAGATGGTTGCGGGCGCTGAGGAAGATGACCTTGGGCACATCATCGCCCTTGATGGCGACGCGGACGTTGCGCACGACAGGCAGCTTGGGCAGCATGTAGACCGTGACGTCTGTCTCGGGCCCGCCGTGGATGACGATGTGCGGATAGAATTCCGGCACCCGGTCTTCCAGTTCATTCTCCAGGACCGACTTGACGGCGCCATTAGCCCAATCCAGGGCATCGACGGGCAGTCCCGTGAGCAGGCTCTCAGCCATATCCCCGGCGTGTTCCAGGTCCTTATCGACCAGGGCCTGGCCCATCGCCGGCAGAGCGCCGTAGTCGATAACAAAGTGGACTTTGCGGATCGTATCGCCCCAGGGGCGGATGCGCACATCCAAGTCCGTCCGGCTGCCGGGATGGATGGCAATGGATTCCACCGTATAGCCTATGAGGACGCGGTTGATGATATCATTGACGGTTCGCTCGTATTCTTCATGACGGCTGACGATTTCCCCGTTGTCGTGGTTGAGGAATACGTGGTTCCCTACAGTTTGGATGCTGGCAGCAATACGTTTCTCGACTAATGGCGGAATCGCCTCCTCTACGGAGGCGACATGGACCGTCACTTGTTCTACCGATGCTGCTGTAGCACTACTAAGACTAGCACAGACGGCAAAGACAGTCAATAAATAAGTGCGGATCTTCATCATCCACGACCTTTCATTGTCTTAGAACTTACCGCCAAAGCTGAAGTGGAACTTGCCGCCATCCTGGCCTACGCCGTAATCCAGGCGGATAGGCCCGATTGGCGTGGTAATGCGGAAGCCAAGGCCACCGGAGTAATGGAGTTTATTGTTTTCATGGTACCAGGGGATATTTTCTACGCCACCCCAGGCATTGCCCACGTCGGTAAAGACGACGCCCTGGATCTTCTTGGCAATGGGATAGCGGTATTCGATGGTCGCTTCGTACATCTTGTTGCCGCGGAATTCATCGTCTTCATAGCCGCGCAGGTTGTCGGCGCCGCCGAGAGTGAACAGGTCGTTGTAGGGCATATCGCCGGTGGCGATACCGCCCATGAGGCGGACGGCGATGACGTGGGCCCGGCCGACTTTATAGTACAGGCGGTTTTCGGCAATGAATTTGAAGTAGTCGAAGTCACCGCCCATGCCGTGGCCGGCCCAGGTGCCCGTAAAGGACAGGCGCTTGCCTTTCGTCGGGTCGTAGACGTTGTCGCGGTTATCGAAGACGTGGGACCAGGTCAGGCTATTGGTACGGCCGAAGTTATTATTTAAGTAATTACGATATCTATCTAAATCGCCACCCCAACGGCCAAAATCTTGACCATCATCGTTGACCCATTTTTTATACTCTGCCCCACTGTCATAATCGGTGTATTTCGTCCGCTTCGTTTCCAAAGTGACGTAGTCGCTGACGTATTCGCTGCGGACGCGGCCGTACGTGACGTTGAAGCCATTGGTCCGGCGGTCGTATTCAGCGACGGAATTGCCTTTTTCATTGTAGTCGTCGTATTCCGATTCGCGGTCGAAAATGCTGAAGCCGATGGAGTCGCCGGCGTCGTTGAGGTACGGATGGGTATACGAGAAGATGTAGTTCTTGTTGGTATCCGTATTGCCGCCGAATTCCCAGCTGATATTGACCTTATCGCCCGTACCGCGCAGGTTCGTTTCAGCCAGGCCGAGGATGCCGACCAGGCCGTCGGAGTCAGAATAACCGGCACCGATGGTGACCGAACCTGTCTTCTGTTCGGTGACGTCGATTTCGACGATAACGTCTTTGGGATTGCGCTGACCCGGCAGGAGGCGGACGTTGACGTCTTCAAAATAGCCCGTGTTGTAAACACGCTGGATACTGCGGCTGGCCGCGTTCTTGTTGAAGATATCGCCCTTCTTCATGCGCAGTTCACGCATGATGACTTTATTCTTGGTCTTGGTATTGCCGCGGAGATTGATATTTTCGATGCGCGGTTCAGAAATAGCAATGTGCAAAACGCCTTCGTCGTCGAGGCGGACATCGGAGACGCGGCTCATCATATAACCGGCATTGGCAAAGGCCGTGTTGATATTGGCTACGTCGTGGCTGACGACGGCGGTGTTGAGCGTCGTGCCCGGCGTCGTGGCGACGAGTTTCATCAAATCACCTGTACTGAGGGATTCGTTGCCGACGATGTCGATTTTCTTGACGACCGGATTCATCTGGACCGTATAGTTCAGGGAAACGCCTTCCGGTACGGTCGTAAAGGACGGCTTGACCGTCGAGAACAGACCCGTCGCACCGATGACGTTGAGGTCGTGACGGATGTAGTCCATGTTGACGGCATCGCCGACGCGCATGGCCAGCTGCGGCAGGAGTTTCTGTTCGATCTGGGCTTCCGGTACGGGGCCGACCGTAACAGAAGTGGCTACTTTGTCGATATAGGGTTTCAAGTCGGCATCGGTGACGGCTTCCCCATAAGGCAGGGCCACGTCCTGGCCGGCCTGGATGACGGCCAGGGGATAGCCGGGGATGGACGTATCGAACTGCATGTCGCTGGTACCGCTCATGTAGCTGACTTTATCGCCCGTAATCTGCGGCGTCGTATCGACAGGAGCCGGGTTGAGGATTTCATTTTCCTTGTGGACGGCTTCTGCTGTTTCCTGCTGAACTGCAGCCGGACTCTTGCCAGCCGCAATGGCTGCCAGTTCTTCTGCCGTTTCATAGCCCGTCAGGCCCGATTTAGCCGCTTTCATGGCATCGGCTGTCGTTTCATCGTTAGGCGAGGTTACGACCGTATTGACAGCTGTTTTCTGGTCATCCGCCGGAGCGGCTGCCGAGCCAGATGTAACCGTCTGGCTGCCCGACGACTCATAACCTGTCGCCGCCGTCGTATCATCAGCCCAAACAGGGCACGTCATCATCGCACTGGTTACCATCAGGGCGAGAAGTTTTTTCTTCCGCATATTCATAAAAATCCTCCATTATCTATTTCGTAATACCTGTACCGCGCAAGGTATGACGTGCTTCTTGTACAGTAGCTTGTACCTGGCGGTCCGACAAGACAGCCTTCCTTTCCACCCGTACCGGAGCCGCTGCTGGCGGTTCCGGTACGGCTGCAGCCGTCGCGGCTGGCTGCACAGGCAGTTCGTCTCCGGCAGGAGCTGCTGGCGGCGCAGATGCTGCCACCGGTGCTGGTCCTTCCTGGACAGGGGGCTGCACGCTGCCTGTCGGGACCGGCTCGGCCACAGGCGCAGCCGTATCCACCGGGTCCCGGTCCGCTTCATTCCCTGCCGCCGTCTCCTGGACGACGGCCTCGACGGCCGGCGGCCGTTCTTCCGGCCCGGTCAGGCGGAAGGCATACCAGCCGCCCAGCGCCAGGCAGAAGGCCGTGACCATGGCACCGGTCCGCAGCCAGTTCCTGCTGACTGGATGGTGTTTGCGCAAATTCTTCATTTCCGCTTCGGCCAGCATCAGATTGAGTTCGCCCTTGATATCGGACTCTTCATCAAACGAGGCTTCGGCCTTTTCCAGCCAGGACCGGACGGCCCGGACCCGGTGAACCGTGTCGCGTTGGGAATGTTTCATACAGCCTTCTCCTTTCTGCCTAGACGAATACTCTTATAAAATCGGCAAAGGCCGTATGAATTTATACCGGCAAAAAGGCGCAAAAACATGCCATAATCTATATTTTACAGCATTTTTCGATTATTTTCACCTAAAAACGGGTCAATTTTAAGAAAATGTAAAAAAATTTTAGTGGCGGCTCTCATGGATGAACCGGCTGAGCATGCCGCGCACGCGGCGGATGCCCCGTTTCTGCAGGCGGTAGACGTAAGGCAGGCTGACGTCCAGGCTCTTGGCCAGGTGCTTCTGCTCCACGTCGTTCAGGTACACGCCTTCGACGACGGCCTGTTCCTTTTCGGGCAGCCTTTTCAAGACGTGGCCGACCTTTTCCAGCAACAGCTGGCGGCTCGTGGCTGCGACAGGGTCCTGGCGCTCATCGCAGAGTGTATCCTGCAATGTCACGCCCCGTTCATCCGGTTCGTCAAGGGATACGGCGCTGACGGCGCCTTCGCGCTTCAGATAGTCCAGGATGGCCCCGCGGATGCGGTGGACGGCAAAGAGCGGGAAGGCCACGCCACGGCGGTAATCATAGCGTTCCACGGCTTCGATGAGGCCCAGCGTCCCTTCCTGCAGGGCGTCGGACAGGACATCGCGATGGATGTGCCAGCGCATGGTCTCTTTGAAGACCAGGGGCTGGTACTGCTCGATGAGGCGGCTGCGGGCCTCCAGATTCCCCTCGTCCTTATAGGCCTGCCACAGGGCCCGTTCTTCGTCGGGCTGGAGCAGGGTGATGTGCTGTAGTTCTTTCAGATAATCGTCTAACATGGCCTTTCACCACCTTTTCATTCAAATGGAATTCACACATATATAGGGACGGGCGCCCCACGTGGGCGCCCCTACAAAGGCAATGGCGTATCCACACATATACAGGGATGGGCCTGTGTCCCATCTGTAGGGGCTTGCACGTGGCAAGCCCGCTTCAGGACATGTTTCCTTCCCGTTATTCCTGTATGTATGGCGTCCTGCCATCAATCCCCGGATGCAACGGCATGACCCCATATACGGAATCAAAACGAATACTTATAGACACCGCCGATGAAACTGTCGTCGTCGGACGTCCAGGCGTTGACGCTGAACTTGCTGCCCAGGTCGTACATGAAGCCGAAGCGGTCGTCACCGTGGTTGATGCCGAAGGCCGCCGTGACCATGAAGTCGTTGAACAGGTATTTCCCCATTTCAATGTTGTAATAGTTGCGGCTCACATCGGTATTCTTATCATTGAGGTTCAGCGAGCCGTTGGTGACGGTGAGCATATCCAGGGACAAGGCCTTTTCCAGGCTCTGTGTAAGGCCCAGGCTGTTCAGGGTCATGCGGATGCCCGATCCGAGGAGGCTGTCCATATCTTCCTCGCTGAGGGAGCTCTGGGGGCGGCCGCCGCTGTTGCGCAGGGTAATGAGCGATACGATCTGCTGCTTCGTCAGGGGCGGGTCGGAGCGGAGCATGAGGTCCATGTTGTCCGCCTGACCTCGCAGGGTCAGCATGACATTGTACTGGCCGACGCGGCTGAAGCCTTCAGCGTCGACATAGGGCAGGAAGGAATCATACCGTGAGAAATCGGCCTTAGCCTTGGTCACGCGGAAATTGGTGTCCAAATAATGGACGGTTCCCCGCGTCGCTTCAAAGCGGCCCGACGGATGGGGATGATTGAGGTTGCCCTGGAAGGTGACCGACCCATTGACCATCAAGTCGTACAGAGCCGGATTGTACAGGCGGACCTTGTTGCCCAAAGTCAGGGTGAAGTCCAGGTCCAAATCGGGCCCTTCACTGCTGCTGGCCAGGGCCAGGGGGATGTCGACAGTCGTATTGTCGACCTGCATGAGGCCGCTCACTTTAGGCCGCCCGTCACCAGGCGTGACGTTGACATAGCCCGTAATGGGACCGTCGTAATAAGGGCAATTCAGATAGAGGCCTGAAAAATCAGCCGCCAGGGAATACGAATCTAAGCTGCGGCCACTCCAGGCGGCTTTGCCGTCAAGGCTGATGCTGCCGGGATTCTTCTTCCCTTTCTTATCCATAGTACCGCTGCCGCTGAGGACGGCCGAACGGCCTTTGAAGGCCAGGTCAGCATTGATGTTGGCCAGGGGATAAGCCGTGTCCTTGAACTTGATGGTGCCGTTCTTGATGGCAATATCGCCGTTGACCGTCGGCGCATCCAGAGTTCCGCCGATTTTGACGGCCCCCTGGATGGGACCGTCGGCTTCGGTGACGTAAGGCGTCAGGAAAGTCAGGACATCGAGGCCGGCGTTATCGAGCTGCAGCGAAAGGTCCATGGATTCGCCGGTCTTGCCGCCAGACAAGGCGCTGACGGGAATGGTACCGTGTGCGCTGACCTTATAGGGGTCGCGGCTGCCGCTGGCCTGCTGCAAAGTGATCAGTCCGTTGCGGATGTTGAACAGGGCATAAGCGCCCGTAAAGGAAATGCCGTTGGCCGTGCCGCTTCCCAGCTGGGCCGATACGTCGGCCTGGAGGTCATCGCCTGTACCGCTCAGGTCAGCGGCAAAGTCGATAGGCGCATCGACGACGAAGTCTTTATGTCCCAGAACGTCGGTCAGGGCCTTGGCCGGGAACTGCTTAGCAGCGACGGACAATTTCACCGGACCGTGCAGGGCATACGTCCCTTGGGCAGCCAGGACGCCGCTGCCGATGTTCAGGGCCATCTTGTTGATGGTGACGACACCATTTTCCATCTGGACGTCGATGTCAGCCGGTTCGACGGCCTGGCCGCCGAAAGAAGCGTCACTGATGGTCCCCTTCATGGAGACCGTCGGGTTGTCACCTGTGCCGCTGATGTCGACCTGGCCATTCAGCTTGCCGGCAATATCCTGTACCGGCAGGGCCGCGACCTTGAGCAGGCCGGCAATGTCGCCGTTGACGACCGTCGCCTGGCCCCGCAGGAGGGACGATTTCGTATTATACAATAAATTGCCGTCATACGTCCCGCCGAGCTGGGCGAAATGAAGGTCCGTCAGGCGCAGCATATTGTCATAATAGGCAAAATCGCCGTGGATATTGTTCAGGGCCATGTGGTTGATGACCAGATTGACCGCCGTCAGTGAACCGGCTACCGTCGGATTGTCCAGGCTGCCGCCGATATGGGCCTGGACGTCGAAAGATCCGCTGCGCGGCGTCTTGTTCTGCGGTACCAGGCGGGAAATCTCGACGTTCTTCCCGGTCAAATCGAGATTGAGCGTATCGCCGATGGAACCGGACAGGGCCAGGGATGCCGTGTAGGAAGAAATATCGCCGTTCGAGAGATAGACTGTCCCATTATCCAGGCGGTAATCGGCGCTGACATTCTTATAGAGGTAGCCTGCATAGGATCCGCTGGTCAGGCGGAACGAGCCGGAAGCCGTCGGATTATCCAGGCTGCCGCTGAGGGTAATCGTATTATCGGCCCAGCCAGTGAGCGGCAGGTCTGCCTTGCCGATGGCCGGCAGGAGCTGTTCGATGCGCATATGCGCCGTCGTCAGCGATGCCTGTATCGTTCGGGCATCCAGGTCCGCCTGGCCGCGCAGGGTGTGGGTCCCATCACCGCGGCGCCAGTAGAGGGCCGGGAGTTCGATGCGGCTGCCCTGTCCCCGGGCCGTCCCGTCGATGCTGTCGAAGGGGACGCCTTTGATCTGGCCGCTGCAGGCATTGAAGGCCACATCCCACTGCTGCCCTTCGATGTGGCCGGACAAATCAGCCGTTCCATCCATAGGGAGGGACACAAAGGGCGAGGCGGCGTCGAGGGGCAGGTCATGGCCGGTAAAGGTCAAGTGCGGCGTCTGGCTGTCCACTTCATAAGAACCGCTGACGTCGATACTTCCTCCTGCCAGGTCAGCGTGACCGCTGCGCAAGGTCATGACGCGGCCATCATAGGCCACATCGCCGGCTGCCGAGTCGACAGTCAGGCCATTATAAGACAGGTCCCCTGCCGTCACGTGGCCTGTCGCCATGATCGAGTTATCCTTACTGTTGCCGGCTGCGTGGAGCGACGCCGACAGACTCCCCATGACGGCCACAGGCACGCCGGGCACGGCCGAGATGTCCAGTCCGTCTACGTCGGCATCGGCTTCATAGGCACCGCTCTGGATGTCATAGACGCCCTTCCCGCTCAGGGAAGCGCCATAGGCCTGGGCCGTCAGGGAATCGATATCGATCCGGTTCTGACTGTAAATCAAATCTGCCTGGGCTTCATCGACGGTATAGCCGTTATAAGTCATATCGTGCAGAGACGCTGTACCGCGGGCATTCACGTCCTGTACCGTCCCCCAGACCGTCCCTTTGAAACCGGCTGTCCCGCTGATGGCAACGGGCAGATAATCGGCAAAGGCCGTCACGTCGGCTCCCGGGACGTCGACGTTCAGGTTGAATACCGGCGTGTCGCCGTTGGTCACGATAGTCCCGCCGACGCGGAAGTCCTGGCCGTTGACACGGCCTTCGACGTCCGATAAAGTAATATCTTTGCTCGTCAGGGCCGCATGGCCTTTCAGGCCGTCTACCTCGAGGCCCTGGACGGTGACGTGGCCGTCAGATACGTCGGCCTGGCCGGACAGGAAAAAGCCGTTGTGGCTGTCCGCAACGCGTACTTTGACATTTTCGACAGTCCCGCTGCGGATGACGACATCGGCCGACGACGGGATGAATGACGATGCATAAGTCCCGTTGATGACGTCGGCGCTGACAGTGAAGTCATACTGGCGGTTCGAGGCATACGTCCCGTGGGCCGTCACCGTTTGGCCATCGACGGTCATGGACGCATCAATGGCCAGCGACGGATAATCGGCAAAGGCCACGCTGCCGTTGACGTTTTCTCCGGTGACGACCGTGCTGTCCGGTAATTGGGCGTCAATAGTCCCGTTGTGGACGTTGATGGCCCCGCGGAACCCGGCATCGGTCGTACTCTGATTCTTCTTGATGAGCGACGCCACGTTCCACGTGCCATCGTCTTCATTCTGCCAGAGATGCAAGACCGGCGCATCGACATCGGCCGTATCCAGGGCCTGCAGGATTTCGCCCTGCTTCAGGGCCGTCATGATCTTACCGGGATTGACATAGACCCGAACGGCGTCGCCTTCGATGACGACCCGCCCTTGTGTATCTTTAATGACCGGCTTGGCCATGACCAGCTGGCCATTCAAGGATATATCCAGTGAAGAAAACGACAAGGTCCCGTTCAATTTACTGTTTGCAGTTGTCGTAATCGCCTGGCCAGCCATCTGGGTCAGAGCCGGCTTTTCCATCCACAGGGCAATCCCTGCAGACAGGAAGAAGGCCGTGACGCCACAGGCAGCCATCCATTTTTTCTTCATAATCGAGCTCCGCATACAAAAAAAGAGAGAATCGCACGTTACAATTCTCTCTTTATTCTACCTATGGAGTTGAGGAAAATCAAGAAATAGATGATAAATAGGATATTTCCCTTGTAAATTGTTAAAAACCTGTCATCATCTCTTTAAGTCCTGTTTATCCCCGATATGTCGTCGCCGTCAAAGACGGATGGATGACACCCGATTCGACATCGACGCCCATGACCTGTTCCAGTTTGGCAATGCCGACGTTGTAGTCGTACAGGGCCTGGATGTGGTTGACCTGGGCTTCGTTGAGGCTCAGCTGGGCATCGAGGACGTCCAGGTTGATGCCGACGCCGGCCTGGTAACGGATATTCTGGATACGATAGTTTTCACGGGCCTGGTCGACGACGGTCTGCGTTTCTTCGACCTTCTGGGCGGCACTGCGGATGTTGAGGTAGGCCTGCTTGACTTCCAGCTGGACGGCTTCGCGGGTCTTCTGTTCCGTTTCACGGGCCACAAGGAGATCCTGTTTAGCCTGGTTGACTTTAGCCTTCGTCGCGCCGCCGTCATAGAAATTATAGGTGACGCCAGCAGCTACTTTCCAGCTGCGCTTATTGGCATCGATGCCAGGGAAGGTATTATCGGCCCAATCATTACCGCCCGTAATAGCTACTGTCGGTTTATTGCCGGCATCGGCGATGTCGATATTGCGTTCCGCTTCCTGGACGGCAATGGCTGCCTGGAGGACTTCCGGCCGATACTTCATGGCGTAATCCGTCGCTTCCTGAAGGGAAATGTTATAGGTATCGAAGGGAAGCTGATGGTCGGCCAGGTTGAGCTTCGTTTCCAAGGGCAGGCCGAGGATGTTGTTCAAGTTCGATTCGGCCACAGCGACGTTGTTATCTGCCGTAATGGCCGTCGTCTTGGCGTTGGCCAGGGAGACATCGGACGAGAGGACGTCGACTTTGGCCTTGGTGCCGACGTTGTACTGGGCCTGGACGTTGTCCAAGTGGCCCTGGAGATTGTCGACGGCTTCATGGTAGACGCCCTGCAGTTCCTGATAAGCCAGGAGACCGTAATAGCCTTCAATAGCCGAGTATTTCGTCGCCTGTTCGACGCGCAGGATTTCTTCCTGGGCACTGGTCTTGCCTAATTTAGCAACGTCGATTTTCCCTTCAACGAGGCCGCCCGTATACAGCGGAATATTTACAGAAATGCCATTGGAAAAAGCATTGCTGACACTATTGGCACCTCCCATAAGACTAGCAGCACGACTATACGTAGCGGCATCCGTAGCCCGGCTGCGCTGGGCACCAAAGTTGTAATCGACAGTCAGCTTCTTGCCTGCCTGGGCCTGATTAATGGCATATTCAGCCTTCTTCAGGGCGTACTGGGAATTCTTGATATCCCGGTTGTAATCGAGGGCCATCTGAACGGTCTTGGGCAGGTTCAAATCGACAGTGCCATTGGTCGGTACGCGGCCGATGACGATGACCGGGTCGACTTCCTGGTTCTTCGCCCGCTTATCCGCTGCTTTTTCAGCACTCTTGGCGGCATCATCAGCGATTTTCTGAGCCAGTTCTTCGCGCAGTTCCGGCGTAATGTCTACGGGCCGGACGGCGTCGGCAGCCTTCTTGGCTTTGGCTTCGGCCTTGGCGGCTTTCTTCTGCTGAGCCTTTTCAGCCTTGATTTCCTGCTGTTCCGCCTTGGCGCGGGACTGGATCGCATCGGCCTGCGCTAAGTCGACAGGACGGACAGAAGCCGTCGTATCCGCTGCCGAAGCGGCGGCGACTGCGCTTATGGTCGTAATCATCATGGCGATGACCAATTTCTTGTACAGTTTGTTGTTCATCATGGGTACCCCCGTTTATTTCTATAATCTGCTAAAAAGCGTAGTTAATACCATAATAATTGCCACCGTCACTGCGACTCATGGGCCGCGTGAACTGGCTGAAGAGATAGAGATCCGGCGCCAGGCGGTACTGGGCTTTCAAACGGAAGCGCCAGTCATCGGGATCATAGCCTTCCAGGGACAAGCGGAAAGGCCCGTCCTGGAAGAAATCGAAGCCCGCACCGAGGTCGCCGTTGATCAGGCCGGCCCGCGTGTCGAACAGGCGGCCGCGGCGGCCGTACTGCAAGTTGAGGTTCGTACCGTTGCCGATGTTCTCTGCCCCGACGAGGCCGAACGTATCGCCACGGTACACCTTAAAATTTACAGTGCCGCTGGTCTCATTCTTGGTCGTATTATATAAGAGTCCGGCTTCGCCCTGGACTTTGATATCCGATGCGCCGCCGAGTATCTTATTCACTTTTGTTGTAATCTGGGCCGTATTATTCAGCGTCGTCTGAATATTGGCCTGGGTCTGCGGATCCGTCGTCATCTTTTCCATCGACTGAGCAATAGTTTCAAAGCGGTCCGTTATCTGCTTCATGTTGGCCGCTGTCGCCCGGACGTTGGCCGAAGCCGCGCCGTCACCGTCAAGGTTCTGCATGGACGCGTTCATCTGGGCCGTCATGGCTGCCATATTGGCCGTAATCTGCTGGATATTGCCGGCATTGGCATCCATCATCTGGCTCGTCTTGCCGGTAATATCGTCGATGTTCTGGATGGAACCGCGCATAGCGGCCTGCGTCTTTTCATCGCCGATGATGGCATTGATATTCTTGACCATATCGTCAGCACTGCCCATGAGCTTGCCGGCACTGTCCATCATATCGTCCATGTTCTTGCTCTGTGTGCCATCGATGTAATCTCCATCAGCGAGAAAATGATTCTTGTCATTCCCCGGTGTAATGGCCACGATTTTTTCGCCGAGCAGGCCGTCCGTCGTAATCGTCACTTTGGAATCGCGGGGGATTTCCGTCCCCTTTTCTAATTTCATAGCTACGTCGACGCCGTGGCGGGACGGTTTCACACTTTCGACTTTGCCGACGTGAACGCCGACATAGCGGACGGAATTCCCTTTTTGCAACCCATTGGCATCTTTGAATTCCGTATGGACGACAAAGCCGGGCTTACCAAAGATTTCGGCATGAGCCAGGGTCAGGACGACAAAGGTAAATAAGAGGACGCCGACAATAGTGACCAATCCCACTTTTGCTTCTGCACTCCACTTCATAGGCTATCCCCTCTTTCTTCTGGAAGACGCCCGCCGTGGATAAAGCGCTGCACTTCCTCATCATCTGTATGGGCAAAGGTCTTCTTATCGGCAATGAGCTGGAAGCGCCCGTCTTGTAAATAAGCCAGGCGGTCAGCCACATAAAAAGCGGAGTCCATGTCGTGGGTGACGATGACTGACGTCGCATGGATCTGCTTCTGCATGCTGACGACCAGGCGGTTGATATCCATACAGCGCAGCGGGTCCAGGCCGGCTGTCGGTTCATCGTAGAGGATGACCTGCGGGTCCAGGGCAATGGCCCTGGCCAGGCTGACGCGCTTCTTCATGCCGCCTGATAAATCGTTGGGCATCATATCTTCGATGCCCTCCAGGCCGACAAGACGCAGTTTTTCCTCAACGATGCGCTGGATCGTCGCTTCATCGTCTTTCGTATGCTGGCGCAGGCCAAAGGCAACGTTCTCGCCGACAGTCATGGAATCGAAGAGAGCCGAATACTGGAAGACCATGCCCATATGACGGCGCACGGCTGTCAGCTGTTCCTCATCATACCCTGTAATGTCGGCATCATGGAAGAAAATATGGCCTTTCGTCGGCTTCTGCAAACCGATAATCAGGCGCAGGATGGTACTCTTGCCTGAGCCGCTGGCACCGAGTATAGCCAGCGTTTCGCCCTGATGGATATCTAAATTGATGTTGTCTAGTATGACCCGGTCGCCATAGGCGACGGTCACATTGCGAAGACGGATCATAGCACTCCTCAATACAACAGAACCGATAAGATATAATTGCAGATAAAGATGAAAATAATCGACGTGACGACGGACTTCGTCGTAGCCTGGCCGACGCCTTCGGCCCCGCTCTGGGCATGCATGCCTTCATTGCAGGCGACGAGGGCAATGATACCGCCGAAGAACATGGCCTTGATGAGGCCGTAGACGACGTCGCTGACTTCCGTAAAGAGTTCGATGGAATTCACATAGGTGAAATGCGTGAGCCCGGCGCCCAATGTGGCCACGCCGTAGCCGCCGGCCGTACCGATGACATAGCCGTAAAAGGCCAGGATAGGTACCATGACGACGCAGGCTACAAAGCGCGGTACGACGAGATAGGCAATGGGATTGACGGCCATACAGCGCAGGGCATCGATTTGTTCCGTAACCTTCATGGTCCCGATTTCAGCCGTCATGGCCGCACCGACGCGGCCTGCCATGACGACGCCAGTTAAAATAGGGCCTAATTCACGGCCCATGGCGACGGACATGACACCGCCCAGCGTCGACTGGGCGCCATAACGCAAGAGAATATCGACGATCTGCAAGGTCATGACCATGCCGGCAAAGAGCAGGGTCAGGCTGACGATAGGCAGGGAATTAACGCCGAGATGAGCCATCTGGGCAAGGGTCAGGCGGCGTTGTATCTTTGGCAGCTGACGCAGGGTCTGGCCAAAGAGGATGGCAATGACGCCGACTTGTTCAAAGACACGGAGCGTAAAACTGCCGATGCCTTCCAAAATTTCCTGCATGAAAGACCGTCCTTTCTTTAAGTATCATACTACTTTACTATACCATCATTAAAAATGGATGTAAAACACCTGTATTCAATTGTGCCTAAATTGTGAGAAAGAAAATAAGGAAAACTAAAATTGCGATTTGAGTTTTCTACAGCTAAAATAATAGCATTTTATGCGAAAAATGGCAAGGGAAAAGGCGCTGTCATATGAAGACAGCGCCTGTTTAGTGGCTAGTGGCTCGTGGTTAGGTGTTAGGGGCTGACCGCTGACGGCTAACTGCGACCTGCGGCCTGCGGGACGCCCTTTGGGCGTCCCCTACGAACGGTTAGTGGAACATATCCAGGTCGACGGTGCGGATCGGTTCTGCCGATTTCTTATCCTGGCCTTTATCAGGCTTCTTGTCGCTTCCCTTGTCATCTTTCTTGGTTGTATCCTTATTGTCATCGCTGCTCTTATCGGCTTTGACCAATTCATCATCCTGCGAGGACCCGTCGGTTTCTTCACCGATGACAGCTTTCGCTTCGTTGATGTTGTGGTTCTTGGCCAAATAAGCATCGCGTTTTTCCGGCGTGACGACTTTGATGGTGATCTGGCCGTCGCCTTTGACGATATACGGTGTCGGAATGGAAGATTTGGCGTCGTTCGGATTTTCATCGCCGATGTTGTGCTTGCCCGGTTTGATGACATCCTTGGCGCTGGTCCCCGGTTCTTTGCCGCGGATCTTTTCCTTCTTCACTTTCGTGCCGCTTTCGTTGATCATGCTGACGCCCTGGCTGAGGATTTCGATGACCAAGTCATTATTAGCATCTTCTTTTTCGATTTCCTTCTTCAGTTCATTGAAATCCTTATAATGGCGCAGGCGCTGGACGATTTCGTCAGTCAGATTGTAGCGCTGTTTTTCGATAAGGTACGGCAGAGGAATGACGCCGCCGCCGCGCACTTCCAGGACCATATCGCCGAGAGGCTGGTTCTTGGGGACGGTGAAGCTCATGGTCTTCACTTCATCGACACCGCGGTACGGGTGGAGCTTGACCTTGAAATAGACCGTATCGCCCGGGCTGACGACGACAGGCGCTGCCGACGCATCGACGATGGTCGCCGACTTGCGGGCCTGCGTGATATCGACGGACATGTTGATGTCCAGGATAGGATAGTCGATGAACTCATTATGTTTCAAGATATCCAGTACATTGTAAAGCTCGTCGATACTCTTTTCATTGATGTTATCTTCGGAATAATACATATTGTGCCGGGTAATATCCTTATCGCGGCCATTGGAAGAGCGGATGGTATACGACAAGGTCGCCGTGCCACCGCCCGTGCGGTCGATGGTCTTATTGACCGTATTGTACACCGTCGTAGCCGCCAGGACCGGCGTCAGTTCATTGTCTTCAATGATCTTGACGCGCTTGGTCATGGCCGTGTCGGTGTCCGTATCCCTGGCCTTGATGACGACGGGGATGCCCGGTGCCAGATAGCCATACTGGCCGCCGATGCCGGCGCCGCGGTCCTGAGTGATCTTGCCCACTTCGGCACCGATAGAGCCCAGCTTAAAGGAACTGGACAGGTTATTGACGACCGTAAAGATGTAGGCATTGTGCATGAAATAATTGATGCTGCCCTTTTTCAGGAAGGGATGGCCAAAGGCGACAATCTGGTCGTTGTCGACGTAAGTGACCGTCCCGATGGCACCCATCTTCATATCGCCGTTGACGAAGGCTGCGGCGACGCTGCTGCCCGGTTCCAGGGGCAGGGCCGTACTGTCGCTGCTGGCCGAAGCCGTATCGACAGGCATGAAGTTATAGCCTGGCAGTTTGCTCTGCATCCACGCTGTCGACACGCTGTCGAAGCCCGACGTCATGAGCGGCGTCGCAATGGGGATGAGCGATGATTCGCGGGCGTTGAAAGGCCGGATTTCTTCTCTCGTCGGCACATTCCAGAGCTTGATCATATCGTTGATAGGCGTAATCATGCCGACGCGGGAATTGGTAAAGGACCAGCCGTAAGCGACGGCACCGAGCAGTTTGCCATTGATATAGACCGGGCTGCCGCTCATGCCCTGAGCGATGCCACCCGTTTCTTCAATGAGGGGCCCGGAAAACTTGGCCAGGACCAAGTCCCCTGACGGGCCGCTGTTCTTCATGACCCCTAAGATCTCGACGGGGAAGGTATCAATAGTCGTACCGTGGACGACGGTCTTGGCATAGCCCGTCATCCCCGGCTGGACTTCACTGACATTCATGAACTCCTGTGCCTGTGCCGAAAGAGTCAGGATACAGGAAAGGGCCGCGGTCAGACAGACCCGGCCCAACGTACGCCGCAAGGCGGAGACTTTCTTCATCATGGTATATCTCATTTCGTTTCCACCACGACGACAACGGCGCCTTGCTGCACTTGTGATCCCGGCTGAACGAGGACGGTCTTGACGACGCCATCCTTGTCAGAACGGGCAGCCGGCATCGGACCGGCCAGGGAATTCACCGTAAGCAGGACATCTCCCTCTTTGACGGCTGCACCGACAGGGGCTACGCTGACGACGCTGCCGCTCAATACCGTCGTGTACGATACGTCAGCAGCTGCGGCCGGCATAGCCATCAGACCTGCTAACCCAGCTAATACGGCGAGTCTGCGAAACTTTTTCATGACGGCTCCCTCCTTCTCAGCTCCGCCTGCTGCGGAGCACTCTATAAATCATCAAAACTATCTTTTAAGCGGTCCATTTCCCGCAAAGCCTTACCGGCTCCGTTGGCGACGCACAACAGGGGTTCATCGCAAAGATAGGCTGCCATGCCCGTCGTCTGGGAAATGAGGCGGTCGAAACTATCCAGGAGCAGGCCGCCGCCGGTGAGGACGATGCCATGGTCGGCAATGTCCGCAGCCAGTTCGGGCGGTGTCTTTTCCAGGATGGAGACGATCGTCTTGAGGACGGTCTGGATCGGTTCGTCCAGGGCCTGGCGGATTTCCTGCGAGTCGATATCGACCGACGTCGGCAGGCCCGTTTCAGTGCTGCGGCCGCGGACATCGGCCGTCATGCGCCGGCCGTCGCCCATAGCCGTGCCGATGAGTATCTTCAGCTCTTCTGCTGTGTGCTGACCGATGGCGACGTGCTTGATCTTTTCCAAATAGCGGATAATCGCTTCGTCAAAAGTGTTGCTGCCAATGCGCAGGGATTCGCTGATGACGACGCCGCTCAGGCTGAGGACGGCGACGTCCGTCGTCCCGCCACCCATGTCGACGACCATGGAACCATTAGACGTGGCAATGTCCAGACCGGCGCCGATAGCGGCAGCCAGCGGTTCTTCCATGACCGTCGTCTTGCGGGCACCGGCCTGCATGGCCGCTTCGATGACGGCCCGCCGTTCGACGTTGGTGACGCTCGACGGGACGCAGATGACGACGCGGGGTTTAAAGATCAGCGCCTTGCCGATGGCCTTGCGGATGAAGTAGCGCAGCATGTATTCCGTCGCATCGTAGTCGGCGATGACGCCGTTGCGCAGCGGATGGTAGGCGTGGATGTTACGCGGCGTCCGCCCCAGCATAGCCTGGGCTTCGCGGCCGATGGCGACGACTTTATTTTCCATCGTATCGACGGCGATGACGGCCGGTTCATTGACGACAATGCCCCGGTTCTTGACGAACACGATGATATTGGCCGTTCCCAGGTCGATAGCGATATCGCTGCCGAACCAGTTGGCCAGAAAGAACGAGTGGGACTGTTTCGGCTGTACTCTTTTCTTAGTTTTCTTCTTCCTCAATATTGACGCGAACAATGTCTGCACCTAGCCTTTGTAATTTTAATACGAGATTATCATAACCGCGGTCGATGTGGTATAAATAGCCGACTTCCGTTTCCCCTTCGGCGACGAGGCCAGCCAGGACTAAGGCAGCACCGGCCCGCAGGTCCGTCGCATTGACAGAGGCCCCTTTGAGCCTGGGGACGCCTTCGACGATGGCGCTGCGGCCTTCGATGCGAATCTTGGCGCCCATGCGCTTGAATTCGTCGACGTGCATGAAGCGGTTTTCAAAGACCGTTTCGGTGACGACACTCGTCCCCTGGCAGATAGTCGTCAGGGCCATGAACTGGGCCTGCATGTCTGTCGGGAAACCGGGATAAGGCAGGGTCTTGATATCGGCCGGGCGAAGCGGTTCATGGCCGATGACGCGGATGCCGTCGATTTCTTCCTGGACTTCGGCGCCGACTTCTTTCAATTTGGAAATGAGGGGCTTCAAGTGTTCCGAAATGGCATTCTCTACGAAGACATTGCCCTGGGTCATGGCCGCGCCGACCATGAAAGTACCCGCTTCGATGCGGTCGGGGATGACGGCGTGATTGGCGCCATGCAGTTCCTTGACGCCTTCGATGCGGATGACGTTGGTGCCGGCACCGCGGATGTTGGCGCCCATACTGTTGAGGTACGTTGCCAAATCGACGATTTCCGGTTCTTCTGCGGCATTTTCCAGGACCGTCTTACCGTCGGCCATGGATGCAGCCATGAGGATATTTTCCGTAGCGCCGACGCTGGGGAAATCGAGATAGATCTGAGCCCCTTTGAGGCCATTCGGTGCCGTCGCTTCGATGTCTCCGTTTTCCAGGTTGATGACGGCTCCCATGGCTTCAAAAGCCTTGAGGTGCAGGTCGATAGGACGGGCACCGATGGAGCAGCCGCCGGGCAGGGAAATCTGGGCCCTCCCCTTGCGGGCCAGTAAAGGTCCCATAACCAAAAAAGATGCACGCATACGGCGCACTAAATCATACGGAGCCGTTGTCGATGTCAGCTCATGGGCATCGATGACCAGTGTATCTCTTTCAGGATGTTCTATATGAACGCCGAGGGACGCGATGACGTCACAGACGGTATGTACG
Organism: Megasphaera indica; assembly: GCF_046614755.1. NCBI lineage: Bacteria > Bacillati > Bacillota > Negativicutes > Veillonellales > Veillonellaceae > Megasphaera > Megasphaera indica. The sequence goes on along the minus strand of NZ_JBKKJR010000007.1, from coordinate 20,669 downwards.
TCGGCTAATTTCGGGATTTCTGTCAAAGTACTCTGCGTCGTTCCCAGCATAGATGCGACAATGATAGGCAGCACGGCATTTTTAGCCCCGCTGACGCGAACCGTACCCTGTAAGGGCTTTCCACCATGAATAACAAGTTTCTCCAATTCTGGTGCCTCCTAATACTATTCGAGTAGTTTATTCTAAATGGCCCAAAGGCAATGGCGCCTAAGGTACCATTATGAGCATATAATTACTATCAAGTCATTGTACCATAAAAGGGGAGAAAAAAAAAGGGCTTGTCGCCGTGCGATAAGCCCTTTTTAAGCTGTAGGGGTCGCCACGTGGGCGACCCGCTGGATATTTGACGACGTTCTCCCCAATCCGGAAAATCACTCATATTCCGGAGCGGGCTTGCCACGTGCAAGCCCCTACAGACGAAATCACTCGGAAATTTTTCTTCAACCTACAAGCGGGACGCTAACTGCTGACGACTGACTGCTGACTGCTAACAGCTGACGGCTGACAGCGGCCTGCGAACTGCGGCTTTTACAAATGAATACTCCATTTGGCTTTCTTGTCGAAGCGGTGGAACGTGTCGATGAAGCGGATTGTGCCGCTCTTGTAGCGCATGACGACAGACATGGTGCGGGCGCCGCCGCCAAAGTACTGGACGCCTCGCATCATGGGCGTATCGGTAATGGCCGTCGCCGAGAAGATGCAGTCGTCGCCTTTGACCAGGTCGTCGAGGGTCATGACGCGGTTGATGTCATCAATGCCCATTTCCCAGCAGCGCTTCCGTTCTTCGTCGGTATAGGGAATGAGGCGGGCCTGCATATCGCCGCCCAGGCATTTCAGGGCCGCTGCAGCCAGGACGCCTTCCGGAGCGCCGCCGATGCCCATGAGGACGTGGACGCCGGACCCTTCGATACCGGCGTCGACAGCCGGCGAGACGTCACCGTCCGTGATGAGCTTGATGCGGGCGCCGGCACTGCGGCATTCGTCGATGATTTCCTGATGGCGCGGCCGATCGAGGATGACGACGGTCAGATCGTCGATGCCTCGTTCCAGGCCTTCGGCGATGCGGCGCAGGTTTTCCTGAACGGGCTGGGTCAGGTCGATGCGGCCTTTGGCCCGCGGGCCGACACAGAGCTTTTCCATGTACATGTCCGGAGCGTGGAGCAAGTTCCCCTTGCGGGCGATGGCCATGACGGCAATGGACCCATCCTGTCCTTTCGCCGTCAGGTTCGTCCCTTCCAGCGGGTCGACGGCGATATCGACTTCCGTGCCGCCGGCGCCGACTTTTTCACCGATATAGAGCATCGGCGCTTCGTCCATTTCGCCTTCGCCGATGACGACAGTCCCATCAATAGGAACCGTCGATAAAATCGAATGCATCCCATCGACAGCCAACTGGTCGGCGCCCATCTTGTCGCCCTTCCCCATGAGGCGGCCAGCCTTGACGGCAGCCGCTTCGGTAACGCGGACAAATTCCAAGGTCAATACGCGATCCATAGTGAACCTCCTATCTAAAAATAATTGAAATACATATATAGTATTACTTCTAGACAGAGTGAAAAAACTCCTGCCTCGGGGCAGGAGTTTTTTAGTGGTTAGTGGCTAGCAGTTAGTTGTTAGCAGATGGATTTAAATTTAAAGTTTTCTCGTTCGTCACAAACCTTGCCTCTCCTCATAGGAGAGGTGGCCTGAAAAGCCGGAGAGGTCGAACCGCTCAAATTCAGAAGTGGACACCCCACGCGGGCGTCCCCTACTACTGTTTCGTGATCACGTCGCAATGCATGTACGGGCGGAGGACTTCCGGCACGATGACGGAGCCGTCAGCCTGCTGGTAGTTTTCCAGGATAGCGGCGACGGTACGGCCGACAGCCAGGCCGGAGCCGTTCAGGGTATGGACGAATTCCGGTTTCGATTTCGGCGTGCGGCGGAAGCGGATATTGGCCCGGCGTGCCTGGAAATCTTCCGTATTGGAGCACGACGAGATTTCACGGTATTTCCCCTGTGCCGGGAACCAGACTTCGACGTCGAAGGTCTTGGCAGCGGAGAAGCCGATATCGCCCGTGCAGAGGCAGACGACGTGGTACGGCAGGCCCAGGGCCTTGAGGATATCTTCGGCGTTGTTGGTCAGTTTATCGAGTTCGTCATAGCTCGTTTCCGGAGCGACGTATTTGACCATTTCGACTTTGTGGAACTGGTGCTGGCGGATGAGGCCCCGCGTATCGCGGCCAGCCGAACCGGCTTCGGCACGGAAGCACGGCGTCATGGCCGTGAAGTAGACCGGCAGCTTGGCACCGTCGATGATTTCACCGCGGTAGTAGTTGGTCAGCGGTACTTCTGCCGTCGGGATCATGTACATTTCTTCGCCTTCGACGTTGAGCTTGTACATATCTTCGTAGAACTTCGGCAGCTGGCCTGTACCGGTCATGGAATCGCGGTTGACGATGTACGGCGGGATGACTTCGGTGTAGCCGTCCTTTTCTGTATGCTGGTCGAGCATGAAGTTGTAGACAGCGCGTTCCAGGCGGGCGCCGGCGCCGATATAATAATAGAAGCGGGCACCCGTGACTTTAGCAGCCCGTTCGGAATCGAGGATGCCCAGTTTTTCACCGACGTCCCAATGATTGAGGGGCTGGAAATCGAATTTCGTCGGTTCGCCCCATTTGCGGACTTCCGGGTTGTCGCTGTCGTCGTTGCCAACGGGGACCGAGGGGTGGCACATATTGGGGATCATGAGCTGGATAGCGCGCATGTCAGCTTCAACTTTCTTGACTTCTTTATCGAGGACGTCGATGTCGTCGCCGAGCTTCTTCATGGCTGCGATCTGGGCGTCCGCATTTTCTTTGTTGCGCTTGAGCTGGCTGATTTCCTTGGTGACCGTGTTGCGTTCGTTCTTCATGGCTTCAACTTTCTGAAGAATGTCGCGGCGCTGGTTGTCCAAGGCGACGAAAGCGTCGACATCGGCTTTGGCATGGCGGTTCTTAATATTTTCTTTGACTTCTTCCACGTGTTCGCGGATGAATTTCGTATCTAACATGATAGTTTCTTCCTTCCTCAGTAAATATGCTTTTATACCCCTCGTATTATAGCCTTATAAGCCCTTTTGTTCAATACCGCTGAACAAATACCCCATGTGATTCGTAGAATTGAGCAGGACCAGGCGCCATACGCCGTCCTGACATTCCAAGACGTTGATGCACGTATTATCCTGTTTGATCTGCCAGAAATGGCTCATATCCAGGCCCAGGACATCGCAGATGATGGCCTTGTTGACGGCGTCATGAGCGGCGACGAGAACCGTCTTGCCGTCGTACTTCCGGACGTAATCGTCAAAGGCAGCGCGGGCGCGGACGCGGACATCTTCCAGGGATTCGCCGCCCTGGCCGGGCATGGTCACCGTATGAGGCTGTGTATGCCAGCGGTGGAATTCTTCAGGATACTTGGCTTCGATTTCATCAGCCAGCTTCCCTTCCCAATCGCCGTGGTTGATTTCCAGGAGCCTGTCGTCCTTGAGGACCGGCAGGCCGTGGAGGTCCGCACAGAAAGAGCAGGTCATGTACGACCGTTCGAGGGGGCTGGAAATGGCTACATCGATGGGCGTATCCTTCAGGCCTTCGGCGACCATATGGCCCTGGCGGAGGCCCCGTTCGCTCAGGTGCGTGTCTTCCTGGCCCTGGTAACGGCCTTCAATATTCCATTGTGTTTCGCCGTGGCGAATGAGTATGATGCGTACCATAGTTTCCCCCTGTTAGTGAATATCGCAGTGAATGAGCTTCATGTCGAGGATGCCGTTGATCGAGCGGAGCTTGACCATGATGTCGTTGGGGATGTCATCCTGGACGGCAATGGCCATGATGTTGTTGCCCGATTTGGTCATGCGGCCTACCTGCATGCCCATGATGTTGATATGAGCCTGGCCGAGGATGGTCGAAATCTGACCGATCATGTTCGGCTGGTCGACGTGCGGTACCAGGAGCAGGTAGCCTTCGGGCGTGAAGTCGACGCGGTATTCATCGATCTGGACGATTTTGGCTTCCGTCCCGTTGAACAAGACGCCGACGATGGCGTGTTCGCCCTTATTGGTGCGGACCCGGACAGTGACGGAGTTGACGAAATAGCCATTGGACTGGCTGTTGATTTCTTTGATGGCAATGTGGCGCGTCTTGGCGACTTCGGCGGCATTGACGTAGTTGACCGATTCCTGGAGGATCGGATTGAGGGCCCCTTTGAGGACGGCCGTCGTCAGCAGGCGCGTTTCTGTATCGGCCAGTTCGCCCGTGTATTCGACTTCGATTTCCTTCATCGGTGCATCGGCCAGGTAAACGGCCAGGTTGCCCATGCGTTCCATGAGGTCGAAATAAGGATGGATGACATTGTAGACATTGGGCGGTACAGGAGCCATGTTGACGGCCGTAGCGACGGGTTCGCCTTTCAGGGCTTCCATGACGCCTTCGGCGACGTCGACGGAAACGCCGATCTGAGCTTCGACAGTCGAAGCGCCGAGGTGCGGCGTAATGACGACGTTATCCATGCCCAGGAAGGGGTTGATGTCCTTGGTCAGCGGTTCCGTCGGGAAGACGTCGATAGCGGCGCCGGCGACGTGGCCGCTCTTGAGCGCTTCAGCCAGTGCATAGATATCGAGGACCGCCCCGCGGGATACGTTGATGACCCGGACGCCGTCTTTCATCTTGGCGATTTCTTCCTTGCCGATGAGGCCCCGCGTTTCTTTGGTCAGCGGCGTATGCATGGTAATGTAGTCCGACCGCTTGAGGAGCGTATCCAGGTCGACTTGTTCGACGCCGAGCTGTTTGAACCGTTCTTCCGGGATGTACGGGTCATAGCCGATGGTCTTCATTTCCATAGCCTGCATGCGTTTGGCAATGCGCGAACCGATGCGGCCGACGCCGATGATGCCGATGGTCTTGTTCTGGAGCTGGATGCCCGTAAAGGTCTTGCGGTCCCAGTTGCCGGCCATGAGCGAATTGTGGGCCTGCGGGATGTGGCGGGTAATGGCCATGATCATGGCGCAGGTATGTTCCGTAGCGGCCAGGGTGTTGGACGTCGGCGTATTGACGACGACGATGCCCCGTGCCGTCGCACTCTTCAAGTCGATGCTGTCGACGCCGACACCGGCACGGCCGATGACCTTCAATTTCGTAGCCGCTTCGATGACCTTTTCCGTGACGTGGGTCATGGAACGGGTAATGAGGCCGTCGTATTCGCCGATGCAGTCGATGAGGCCCTGTTCATCGAGGTTCTTCTTCACATCTACTTCATATCCATTTTCGCGTAAGAGATCTACGCCTTTCATCGATACGTCATCGCTGACTAAAATCTTCATTTTCTTCTCCCCCTATGTAATACATTAATGTTTTTTCTGGAACGCTTTCATGAAATCGGCCAGAGCCTGGCATCCTTCTTCGGTAACGGCATTGTAAATCGATGCCCGGCAGCCGCCGATGGAACGGTGCCCCTTGACACCGATGAGGTCGTGATCAGCCGCTTCAGCGACGAACTGGGCTTCCAGTTCCTTCGTCGGCAGGTTGAAGGTGACATTCATGAGGCTGCGCGAATCTACGCGGGCATGGCCGCGGTAGAAGCCGTTGCTGTCGTCGATGACACCGTAGACGATAGCCGCTTTCTTCTTATTTCGTTCATGCATGGCAGCCAGTCCGCCGTTATCGTCGAGCCAGTGGGCCACTTTATTGACGAAATAAATGTTGAAGACCGGCGGTGTATTGTACGTCGAATCGTGGTCGACATAGGTCTTGTACTGCAGCATGAGCGGCAAATCACGGCAGACCTTCTTCAGCAAGTCGTCCTTGATGATGGCCACAACGACGCCGGCCGGGCCGACATTCTTCTGGACACCGGCATAGATGAAATCGAAATTCTTCACATCGACCGGACGGCTGAGGAAATCGCTGGACATATCACAGAACAAGGGAACGTCGAAAGACGGGAAATCATGCCATTCCGTCCCATGTATGGTATTGTTCGATGTCATGTAAATATAGTCCGTGTCGGGCTTGACGACGAAACGGTCTGCCTTGGGGATGTACGTAAAGCCATCGGCTTTGCTCGAAGCGACTTCATACGTTTCCCCGTAGAAGGAAGCGGCTTCCATGGCCTTATTGGACCATACCCCAGTATTCAGATAACCGCCGCGTTTCTTGAGGAAATTCGCTGCGTGCATGACGAACTGCATACTGCCGCCGCCCTGGATGAAGACGATATGATAATCATCTGGAACAGCCAGGAGCTTCTTCAGCGTCGCCACCGTGTCGTCCTGCATTTCCTGATAGGCAGCACTGCGATGACTGATTTCGACGATGCTCATCCCCGTGTGATTGAAATCGAGGAATTCATCCTGAACTTCCTTGAGGACTTCCAAAGGCATTGCCGATGGACCTGCATTGAAATTGTACACTCTCTTCATATTTCCACCTCTTACTGCGCGAAGACCGCAGGGAAAGTCTTCTGCCATACCAATAAAAAAACTCCCGTCCCATCAAAGGGACGAGAGTCGATATTCCCGCGTTGCCACCCAACTTGCCTTTCGGCCAACTTGTACCGCTATATCGGGCGTACCCGTCAAATTCATCATTTGCAGCTCCAGAGCGGAACGCCTTACAGCCCTGCTGCCTCGCACCACCCGGCAGTTCTCTGAAAGGACCCATAATTTGCTTCTCCTTCATCGCCTTCTGTAAAATTACGTTTATTATAAACACAAACGCCCTGCCTGTCAAGACAAATTTTACCGATATCTATTGAAGGGCTTGTTTTCCATGTAAAGTCCGCAAGGTATCTTTTGTCATGCTATACTGCGATGAAGCCAGATTCCAATTTAAGTCTGTGCCGGGAACACCTTGGATTCCTAAAATATCTGTCATGACATCATAAAGCAAGTCATTCGTCCAGTAACTATTTTCATGAGAACGAAGTGTCTCTACCGTCTGTGCCCGTTCAGCCTGAAAATCCGGGCTAAAAGCCATGAAAAGAGGGATATGGCTCATCGTTGCCGTATATTTGCTGGCTTCATGCCCATAATTGTGTTCCACATCTTCTCCATGATCGGAAAAATAAATGAATCCTTTGAACCGAGGATTTTCTTTTAGCTTTTCATAAATCTGTTGGAGAACATAATCATTATAACGGACAGCATTGTCATATTTATCGATAACATCACTCTTGCCGCTGTAATGCTTCCAATCTTCAGGATAACGATCTGCATAGGAACCATGACAGCCCATGAGATGAATGACAATCAAGGCATTTTTTTCATTTGTCAAATCGGGCAGAGCCTTTATCAAGACATCATCATAATAATCAGACCGGAGGTCATGTGTTCCTGTCCGTTCATTGAGCCAGGCCTGATGGGCTGCGGTACTGGCGATTTCAGCTACCGGCGTATCCCACGCTCCATATTTTCGCTGGTTACTAATCCAAAAAGTATCATATCCAGCGGCCTTGGCAATTTCCATGAGGGAATAGGCCTTTTCCAACGGGACATTATTGTACTGATTCTTTTCACTGAGCGCATAGGTCAAGACAGGTACTGTATGGGTATGATTTGAATAAGCATTTTGGAAAAGGATAGCTTCCGGTTTCTGCGTTTCTTCACTCATCCATGGCGTCGTATCTCTGTCGTACCCGTAAGCCCCCATATGATCCCGTGTCTCTGATTCACCGATGACTAACACAAATATCCCACCGTCCGATGTAATCTTCAGGCCTTGCAGCTGTTGTAGACGCGCTTCCCGCTGTGCTTTCGCTTTGCCATATTCTTTATATTGGTGCAAAGCATCCTTTGTTTCTGTTACAATGCGCACTGGTAAATAATCCGTGGCTTTGACAACAGCATGTCCGCTAATAGCTAAAATGAGAACAGATAATACACAGATGATTTTTTTTAGAATAAACGATAGAAGGTGTTTTAAGGCGATATAACATGCTCCCTAAGCCAATGAGGATAAAAATAAGCGCTACGAACGTCCCTCCCCATACGGACAAATTCTGACTTTTAAGATAGGCCAGGGATTCACTGCCATTTGTTTGAAACAATGTCAAAACAATAGTAGCCGATAGAACGTGGCCGCTGACAGCATAATAGCCCCAAATGAACAGTGGCAATAATAAGGCAATTCCTAAGCATACATACAGAACGCCATCAAGTACACGACGTAAGAACTTCTTACGAATATGACGGCTGATATAGATTAAATCGGTGAAAAATAAAAACAAAGATGCCCCTATCAGATATGCCACTGTCACATCAACACGCTGCACATGTTGCCCCGCTAATATCGGTACTAATGAAGAAGATAAGAAAATTCCCGTATACAAACAAAAAATCCCTATATAGGGTCGAGAATACTTCCACAGGAACATACTCAATGCCAAAGCGAATCCACTGTAAAATAATCTCCCCTTAAAGGCAAGTGACGCTGAAGAAGGAATCCACCATTGAATCAAGATTCCTGCTAGCACAAATAAGATAATACACAGCACACTACGATAAACCGTCTGTCTATGACGCTGCATATATGATAAAACTTGCATACTTTCCGCTCCTTTACTTTTCTCATTGTAATAAAATCGACAAATCGTTGTCGCAAATCCGTTTCATTATAACACAATTTATATGAATAACAAAAATAAAGGAGTCCTTAAACATCTCAGTCGCCTAGCCTTTAAGCGGTCCAATGGACCGTTTCCGTAGGGGCCGTCCCAGCGGGCGGCCCGCTACGCGCTGAAGGCGTCCTGAAGTGTCGTTGTTAGTTTGAGTCTGTCGCGGCGGAACGCCGCATCTGAGTCCGAGCAAACGAAAACAACACAATAGCCATAAAGTCATGATATTATCCCATAAAAAAAGACCTGCGCACAATGATGTGAACAGGTCTATCGTATTACATCAATACAAACATGCCAGGCCAGCGTCAGCCAGTGGCACGACTCATTGGCTTTTCCAAATCTCCCACAGCCCAGAGTCTGATGCCGTCTCTGGGAAACGTCAGTTTACCACATTTCAGCCGTAGGGGCGTGCCCGTGGCGCGCCCGTCCGGAGTGAAGAGGCATACGTAATCCATACCGTTCGGATAAACCAGTCCCATCATCCTGCCACGGGCTATCTACTATCAGTCTCCAGCGGGTCGCCCACGCGGCGACCCCTACAGTCCGGATTGCCCATTTCCCAAAAGCCAGCGTCAGCCAGTGGCACGACTCATTGGCTTTTCCCAATTTTCCATAGATTGCATAGAGTCTGATGCCGTCTCTAGGAAACGTCAGTTTACCACATTGCCCAACAAAGGCCGTGACTCGATGCTGACACCCCATATGAGGTGGTTCGGATTGCCGCAGATTGGCGTATCTGCCGAGGAAGCAATCCGCAAGGCGTAGCAGGGCTACGTCGAGGAATTGCTGACGCAGGCAGATGCGTCAAGATGCGGTAAGACGGGCCTCCCCATATGGGGCGTCAGCATCTTAATTACATTTACTCCAGCCGCAGTTTTTGCAGGTGTTGCAGCCGCCTTCAAAGACTAAGGGTTCGCCGCACTGGGGGCAGAGCATGCTTTCGGCTGTGACCTTCTTTTCAGCTTTCGGCCGGACCGGCGTCTTTTTGACTGGCGTATGGCCGCTGGCGACGGATGCCGTCTGATGCAGTTCTTCCTGGACTTCATCGAACATTTCCAGCAGGGCGTTGCCGACCGTCATGGGGCAGCACGAACCGCGGCTGGTATCGCCGCGCGTCGCCCGGCGCACCGAATAGGACGGGCAGTTGCCTGTCGAATTGAGCTGGTCGACGATGGTATAGATATCGATGCCGGCGCGGGCACTGATGGAAATCATGCGCGACAAGCCGATCATGAAGTTGTTGCAGCCGCCTGTCGAGCCCTTGCTGAGGTATGTTTCCAGGAGAGCCCCTGTCTGGGGATCGAAGAAAGCCATGCAATGCAGGCTGCCGCAACCCGTGATGAGTTTACGTTTCTTGCCGATGACGTTGTCGTCGATGCTGACGATTTCACCGCGTTCCAGGCCTTCACCAGCCGTAGGTACGCGTTTTTCTTCTTCATGGGTCGTCAGGATACCGGCCCGCTTGCAGCCGTCGCGGAACAGGGTCAGGCCTTTACAGCCCTTTTCATGGGCCAAGAGGTAGAGGTCTTCCGTATCTTCGACGGTAAAGCTGTTGGGCACGTTGACTGTCGAGCTGATGGACGCATCGATATGTTGCTGCCAGGCTGCCTGCATTTCGACGCGTTCATGATAATCCAGGGTCAGGGCCGTGACGAAGTATTCCGGAAGCTGGCCGTCGTCTTTGATGTGGTGCTTCTTCATATAGCGTTCGACAATAGGCGTATAGACCTTATAATAGACGTCCGTCCCGTGGAGGGATTCCGTCTTGCGTTCATAGAAGTTCGCATAAATCGGTTCGATGCCGCCGGAAATGCCGAGCATCGTCGACAAAGTCCCCGTCGGGGCGATGGTCAGGAGCTGGGAATTGCGCAGGCCGTATTCCTTGACCAGTTTGGCCGTCGCTTCCGTCGTGTTGGCCTTGAAATAAGGCGTACTCATGATTTCATCGATATGGCATTTTTCGAAGGCACCGCGCTGATGAGCCAGTTCTGCCGACGCAGCGATAGCCGTATCGGCCATGGCAAAGCCGATATCATGACAGAAGGCGACGGCGTCTGTGCTGCCATAAGTCAGGCCCATCTGGATGAGCATGTCGCCGAGACCCATGATGCCCAGGCCGATCTGGCGCCAGGCTTTGACGCTTTCCCGCTGTTCTTCCAAGGGATGCAGGGGCAGGCCTTCTTCGAGGACATCGTTCAGGGCCCGGACGGCAATGCGGACGCAGCGCTTGAATTCATCGAAATCGAAGGTAGCGTTCGGCGTAAAGGGATCGTTGACGAAGTTGGCCAGGTTCATGCTGCCCAAGAGACAGGAGCCACCGGCCGGCAACGGTTCTTCGGCGCAGGGATTGACGCCGGCAAAGGAAAATTCCGGCGTGTGGGCCAGGAGGTTCCACGATTTGATGCGGTCCCAGAACAGGGCGCCCGGTTCGGCATAGTCCCAGTTCGTTTCTGCGACCAGGCGGAAGACGTCGGCTGCATTGACCAGGCTTTCAATGACCTGCCCCGTTTCCTGTCGCTTGAAATGGAGGCGGAACTGTTTGTGTTCCTTGACGGCTTCCATGAATTCATTGCTCAGGCGGATGGAAATATTGGCCTTAGTCACCTTATTGAGGTCCGTCTTGAGCTTGATGAAATCCAGGACATCAGGATGGGCACAGTCGATGGAAATCATCAAGGCCCCGCGGCGGCCGTTCTGGCCAATCAGTTCCGTGACCAGGGAATAGAGGGTCATAAAGGAAATGGAACCGCTCGTTTCTTTGGCCGCGTTGTTGATGCGCGCCCCTTTCGGACTCAAGCGGGAAATATCGATGCCGCAGCCACCGCCGTAGCTGTAGGTCCGGGCCAATTTCCCGGCCCGGTCGAAGATGCTTTCGATGCTGTCTTCCGGCGGCGTCATGACGTAACAGTTGGACAAGGTAATCTTCTTGCCTTCATATTCCAGTCCCCGGTTGGCCAGGATGCGGCCGCCAAAGAGAAATTTCTTGGTTTTGATCAAATCGGCGACTTCTTCATCGCCGCCACTGATGCGGCCGACCCAATGGTCAAAGGTTTCGCCGTTATCGCAATATTTATTCTTCCAAATATCGAGGCCGAGCTGATTCTCTGCACCGAGCCATTCTTGTTCGTTCATAATCTTCCTCCTCCACTGCGCATAGCAAACGCATGACCGCCGTCTACTACATGTAGTAGACGGCGGTCATTTACTATACTAATAATAGTAGGATGGCGGGAAATAGTCAAGTATCGGAAATGCATAGTCCGACGCCTTCCTAGTCATTGAGGACATCCTTTTCTATGAAACGGCTGACGACGCGCAGGTATTCGCTGCGGTCTGTTTCAATGCCGACGGCATGAGGAGAGTCGGCAAAAATATAGAGTTCTTTTTTCGGGCTCGTACAATTATCATAGAGGCTCTTTGCCGTCTTGACCGGCACCAGGGCATCGTCGCTGCCGTGAAGGAAGAGGACAGGCATCTTCATCCGCTTCACAGCCTGCGCCGGTTCCAGGGAAGACACGGTCTTGTGGGTATGGTAGAACATGGCAGCCTGGAAGAAGGGGTCCAGGAGGTCATAACTCCAGATAGCCCGCTTATCTCCTGAAGCCTGCCACAATTTCTCCCGTCCCAGGGAGATGATATTGCCATAAGAGCTATCGGCGACGACAAAGGACAGGTCCTTGCCGTATTCACTGCCTGCATACAGCAGGGCCATGGCCGCTCCGAGGGAGACGCCGTGCAGGCCGATGCTCATCTGTTCATCGCGGTTGCGCAGCCACTGGCACCACATGGCCAGGTCATCGATTTCCCGGATGCCCCATTCCGTATGGGCCCCTTCGCTTTCGCCGTGGCCCCGCAGGTCGATGAGCAGGATATTATAGCCCAGGCGGCGATAGACTTCCATATAAGGCAGGCACATGGACCGATTCTGGTAGAGGCCGTGGATGAGGATGACCGTCTTATGGGAATCATGGCGGTTCTCGATATACGTCCCGCGCAGGATCGTCCCGTCCTGGCCATTGACCCGGACCGGTTCCCAGCCCCGTTCCTTTTCCCACTGGCGGACGGTGGACACGTCGCGGCTGTGGTTCTCGATGCCCAGGAGCTGGTCCCAGGGAGCATCATAAAATTCTTCATAAGCCATGTTTCCGATATAAGCCCCGATACCGCCCAAGATGACGGCCAGGCAGACCAGGAACAGGAGCAGGCGTTTCAAGAAGCGCTTCATCATGATACCTTACAGCTTCCTGTCCCGGCTGGCTTCTACTTTATCCTGCATGGCAGCCAGAGGCGTACCGCCAGCCGCTTCAATGGCGGCGATGACGGCACCTTCGACGAAGGGGCAGTCCAGGAGCTGTATCTGCCGGTCGTCCAGGCTTTCAGCGACCATTTCTGCCGTCATGACGGCACTGCCCATATCCATGATGCAGGCGACGCCATCGCCTTGATCTACGGCTTCGACAGCCGCCGTGATTTTCTCGAAACTCGTTCCCAGGCTGCCGTCTTCGAGTCCGCCGGCAGCGGCAATAGGCGCATCAGGCGCCATCATGCGGGCCAGTTCAACGGCCCCTTCAGCGGCCTTCTGGCTGTGGGAAATCAATACGATTCCTACCATCTTTTCCTTCACTCCTAAAGATCAGGCCATTTCAGCCAGGACCTGCAGCAAATAGAGCGACGACGTAGCGCCCGGATCCTGATGGCCCAGGCTGCGTTCGCCTAAATAGCTGGCACGCCCTTTGGTAGCGATAATGGTCTTCGTGTATTCTACGCCTTTTTCCGCAGCTTGAGCCGCATCCTGCAAGGCTTCTTTCAATGATTTGCCGGCCGCTACGTCATCCTGCATGACTTTCAGTGCCGGGCACAAGGCATCGAGCATGGTCTTTTCGCCTTCTGTCGCCTTGCCGCGCATCTTGATGCCGTCGACAGCGGCTTCCATGGCTTTGACGAAAGCAGGTCCGTCGATTTCCGTCAGGCCCTTGCAGGCCATGCCGGCTTTCATAAAGGCCGTCCCGTAGAGCGGGCCCGATGCGCCGCCAACTGTCGACACGAGCTGCATGCCGACGCCTTTGAGCAGGGCGCCGATGTCGCCGCCTGCCAGGGAAGGCAGCTTCTTTTCGACGGCTTCAAAGCCGCGGGCCAGGTTGATGCCGTGGTCGCCGTCACCGATTTCGTTGTCGAGTTCGGTCAAATATTCTTTTTCTGCTTCGATTTTCTTAGCCATCCCTTCGATGATGGCTGCCATCTGTTTCGTATCCAATGAATTCATCCCCTCTTATTTTTTCCAGGCCAGCGTATCAGCCGGTGCGTCGTAGAGAGCCTTCATTTCGTCATCCAGTCGCAGGAGAGTGATGGAGAAACCAGCCATTTCGATGGATGTCATATAATTGCCGACCATCGTGTCGTAGACGCTGATGCCCTGTTCCTTGAGATAATCCTGTACGAAGTTGTTTACGATGTACAGTTCCATGAGCGGCGTCCCGCCCATACCGTTGATGAGAACGACGACTTCATGACCTTTATAATCGAGATCCGCCAGGATCTGGTCGACGAGCATCTTGGCGATTTCATTGGCCGGACGCATTTTTTCCCGATGCGTCCCCGGTTCGCCATGGATGCCGATACCGATTTCCATTTCATCATCGGCCAGTTCAAAGCCCGGTTTCCCCGCAGCCGGAACAGTGCACGGTTCGATGGCCATGCCCATGGAGCGGACGTTGGCAATGACCTTTTCGGCGACGGCCTTGACTTCCGGCAGTTCAGCGCCCTGTTCAGCTTTGGCACCGGCGATCTTATGGACGAAAATCGTACCGGCTACGCCGCGGCGGCCCGTCGTATACAGGCTGTCCCGGACGGCGACGTCATCATTGACGACGACATAGTCGGCCTTGATATCTTCATCGGCTGCCATTTCGATGGCCATTTCAAAGTTCATGACATCACCTGTATAGTTCTTGACGACGCAGAGGACGCCTTTATCCGTCGCTACGGCTTTGATGCCTTCCAGGACCTGGTCCGGTGTCGGCGACGTGAAGACCGTCCCGGCCACGGCGCAGTCGAGCATGCCCGTGCCGACGTAGCCGGCATGAGCCGGTTCATGGCCGCTGCCGCCGCCGCTGACCAGGGCGACTTTGCCTTCTTTTTTGTCGGCCCGGACGACGATGGTCCCATAATCGAGTTTGCGCAGCTTCTTCGGTGCCGATTTGACCAGGCCCTGAATCATTTCCTCTTCAACGTTATTGACATCATTGACAATTTTTTTCATGATAACCCCTTCTTTCTAGATATATTAAAAGAGCTTGTCGCACGTGCGACAAGCTCTTTTAAGTGGTTATTGGCTAGCAGTCAGTTGTTAGCGGATGGTTAAAAATTTACATCAAACTTCAAACATTAACGCCAGGATAACCAGATAAAATGGTCGAAAACTTCGTGCGATGTTCACTTAAGTATAGCAAGAAATAAGGGGAAAATCAATTCTGTTCCCGCAAGACGACGCGGTCGCACGAATCGGTTTCCTTTAATTGAACCGACACGTCTTCCTTCCGTGACGTCGGCACATTTTTGCCGACATAATCGGCACGGATCGGCAGTTCCCGGTGACCCCGGTCGACGAGAACAGCCAGTTCGATGAACTGAGGCCGCCCCAGTTCCATGATGGCATTGAGGGCCGACCGGACCGTCCGTCCCGTGAACAGGACGTCGTCGACTAAGATGACCGTCTGGCCGTCGGCATCGAATTTGCCGGCATCGCTGACGGCGATGGGGCTCTTGCGGTCGTCGTCGCGATAAGCCGAAATATCGAGATCATACACGGGCACATCCCGGCCTTCGATAGCTGCCAGTTCCCGGCCCAGGCGCTGAGCCAGGGGGACGCCGCGCGTATGGATACCGACGAGTACCGTCTTGTCCAGGCCTTTATTGCGTTCAATGATTTCATGGGCAATGCGGCGGATAGCCCGGCCGATTGCTTTTTCGTCCATGAGCAGTGTCTTTTCTTTACACATGTGACTCACCACCTGTCAGTCTTTCTTTTCCGCCCGTTCCAGGCAGGCCAGGAAATCAGCCGGCGCTGGCGCTTCAAAATGCATGGTCTTCCCCGTAATCGGATGGACCAGATCGAGAGTATGCGAGTGAAGGGCCTGACCGTCGATAGGGAAATCATCCTTCTTATACCCGTACAAGGGGTCGTTGACGACGGGATGATGGATATAAGCCATGTGGACGCGGATCTGATGAGTCCGGCCCGTTTCCAACTTACATTCGACCCAGGTGTAATCGCCATAGCGCTTCAATACTTTGAAATGGGTCACAGCTTCGCGGCCACCCTTAAAGGTGACGGCCATCTTGACCCGGTCTTTGGGATGGCGGCCGATAGGGGCATCGACGACGCCCCGTTCTTCCGAAATATTGCCGTGGACCAGGGCCCAGTACGTCCGGTGCGCCGAATGTTCTTTAATCTGTTCGGCCAGCCCCTTATGAGCTTCATCGGTCTTGGCGGCAACCATGACGCCTGACGTATCCTTGTCCAGGCGATGGACGATACCCGGGCGGATGACGCCGTTGATGCCCGACAACTCGCCCTGGCAGTGATAGAGCAGAGCATTGACCAGGGTCCCGTCGGGATTGCCTGCAGCCGGGTGGACGACCATGCCGCGGGCCTTATTGACGACGATGATGTCCTTATCTTCATAGACGATATCCAAGGGGATGTCCTGCGGGACCACCTTATATTCTTCCTGGAGTTCGATGACAGCCTGTACCTGATCGCCTTCGTTGAGGCGGCGGTTGGCCTTGGCTTCCTTACCGTTGACGGTGACTTCCTTGCGCTGAATGAGCTGCTGGGCATAACTGCGCGAAATATCCAGGGCCGTCGTCAAATAGACGTCCAGCCGCTTTCCCTGTTCCTGTTCTGTGACTATTAATTTCTTTTCTTCCATGTCTTCATCCTCATTTATCCGAAATATGGGTCCAACTATACCATAACAAAAGTGCGACGCCGACGACGATACCGATATCGGCAACGTTGAATACGGGCCAGATGCGAAAATCGAAGAAATCTGTTACTGCCCCGCGGAGCGTCCGATCCAGGGCATTGCCCAGGGCACCGCCCAAAAGCAGCCCCGCCCCGCCATAAACCCAGGGCGTCGCCGGCAATTTCTTGCGGAATAGACCATACAGCAGGAATAAGGCCAAGGCCATGACTAAAAAGAGCCACTGCTGATTTTCTAAAATCCCAAAAGCAGCACCGCGATTCAAAATATAAGTAATATGAAAAAATCCCGGAATGACCGGAATGGATTCATGAAGGACCATGGCCTGATGGATAGCGTATTTCGTAAGCTGATCGACAACGGTCACGGCCAGGGCAATGCCTAATACATACAAAGCAAACTCCTCCTATTATGCATCTTACAGTGCTTTTATCCTATCACAGAAGCAGGGAAAATTCAATAAAAAAAGGCCGCCGCATGATGGCCAAAGCCTTCTGCGACAGCCTTTTGCCGAAGCAATTATTCAGCTGCAATAGCGCCTGTAGGACAAGCGGATTCGCAAGCACCGCAGTCGATGCAGGAATCAGTTACAACGTATTTCGTTTCGCCTTCTTCGATGGCACCGGTCGGGCAAGTGCTAGCGCAAGCGCCGCATTTTACGCATTCGTCGGAAATAACATGCATGGTTTTCACCTCCAAACATCAAGCCTTCGGGGGAATCTCCCCTTCGTCTTCCTCATTATTACACGAATAGACAGACTTGTCAATGAATACCGAATGGGTAAAGATATAGGTATTTCCTAGGTTTTTGCGATTGTCCAAAAAATTTTCTCAAAATTTCGCCAAAATCATTTTCCGCAGAAATAGAAAAAGCCGGCGAGGGGAGCCGGCTTTCTCTTTTTGCAAGATATCATCGGGGGAAGACAATATCTCAGCAGTTGAAGAAAATAAGATAGGGGTGTTCGAGGGGTATATGAACAACTTACTTCTCCAACGTCTCGTAGATGATCTGTTCTACATATACTATAATAACAGGTTCTGGCGAAAAGTAAATCCCTAAAGATTAAAAATAGATTAAATTTTCGTGATATTTTTGTAACAATGTCCGAATGAGTAGTACAAAAAAGGGAATTTATACGTTATAATAGTATGTATATGGCTTAGAGTGTGCAAATTCTTTTTTGGGGAGGTTGTTATATGACCGAAAAGACACATATCTTAATCGTCGAAGACGAAAAACAAATCGCCCGCTTCCTGCAAATGGAGTTGGAACATGAAGGCTATGAATGTGGCATCGAATACAACGGCGCCGCTGCCATGGACCGCATCGGCCAGGAACACTTTGACCTCATCCTGCTGGACATCATGCTGCCTGACGTCGACGGCCTGACCATCTGTAAGCGGACGCGGGAACTATCGAACGTCCCGATCATGATGCTCTCAGCCAAAGACGATATCGAAACGAAAGTCGTCAGCCTGGACATCGGCGCCAACGACTATCTGACCAAACCCTTCAACAGCAAAGAACTCTTTGCCCGCATCCGTGTCCTCCTGCGAGAACGCCATCAGCTGGCCGACCGGGGAAATTTTCTCCAGCTGAATGACATCACTTTATTCCTCGACCGTCACGAAGTCATGAAGGGAACAAAAAAATTAAAATTGACGAAGAAAGAATTCGAGCTCCTCGCCTATTTAGTCCGGAACAAGAACATCGTCCTCTCGCGATCGCGCATCGTCGAAGAGGTATGGGGCTACGATTACATCGGCGACACGAATATCGTCGACGTCTATATCCGTTACCTGCGCAGCAAACTGGGCCCGAACGGGCGCAACTACATCCGTACAGTCCGTGGAGTCGGTTATGTGGCAGAAGATTAATCATTGGCTGACACAGCACCTGCTCATCGCTCCCCTGCCCATTTTCGCTAAAATGGTCCTGCTCTATTCGTCTATCGTCTTTTTCATCCTCCTGACCGTATCGGTCGTAACCATTACCAGCGTCCACTACATCATGAACGACTCCCTGCGCGATGAATTGAAGTCCCGCGCTGCGGCGGCCATCCAATACCTGGACGACTACGGAAAGGTCGATACGACGATATTTATCCGGGCCAACGTACCACCGTCGATGAACTTACAAATTTATGACGGCGCAGGCCATCTCATCGTCGACAACGGCCCGACCCATGCCGTCCGCAAACTGAGCGACCGCTACATCGACGACGCCATAAGCAATCCGCAGAAAAAGCCGCTGCCCACCAGCGTCCAAGGCAACGAATCGTCTGAATTCTCCTATTATCAACTCTGGACGGACAAACAGGGAAAGAACTACTACCTGCGCTTTTCTCAACGCCCCGATAAAGAAACGGGCTTCGTGTCGCTCTTATCGAAACAGCTCCTGGCTTCGGTCCTCATCAGCCTGATTTTGACCATCTTCACGGGTATGTACCTCATGAAGCGCTCCCTGGCCCCCTTGCAGGTCATCAATGACACGGTCAAGACCATTGAAGTCAACCGCCTGGACAACCGTATCGCCCTGTCTGACAACAAGAACGAACTCCACGACCTGGCCGTCAGCATCAACCAGGCTCTGGACCGCATCGAATACGGTTATAAACAACAGCAGCAGTTCATCAGCGACGCGTCCCACGAATTGCGGACGCCGATTACCGTCATTGCCGGCTACGCCGACCTCTTATGCCGCTGGGGCAAAGACGACCCGGCCGTCCTCAACGAAAGCCTGACGGCCATCAAATCAGAAACGGACTATATGAAGCAGCTCATCGAACGCCTGCTCTTCTTTGCCCGTTCCAATAATGGAACGCTGTTGAAACACTTTACGAAAATCAATACGGCCGACCTCCTGCAGGAAGTATACAGCGAAGTCAGCCTCATCGACAAAGAACACCAGATCATCCTGCGTCAAAACGACGAAGCCCTGATTACGGCCGAACCGGGCAGCGTCAAACAGATGCTGCGCATCTTCGTCGACAATGCCCTGAAATATACGCCTGCCGGCGGACAGGTCACCCTGACCTGCCAGGCCGACGAAAAGACCGTCCGCTATGTCATCAGCGATACAGGCATCGGCATCCCCAAAGAAGACCTGGAACGCGTTTTTGAACGCTTCTACCGCGTCGATTCGTCCCGCACCAAAGACACAGGCGGATCCGGCCTGGACCTGTCCATCGCCAAATACATCGCCAAGGCCAATAATGCCGAACTGGAATTAGACAGCACCCTCCATAAAGGAACGACAGTCACCGCCATCTTCCAACGCACGCAGGAAGAGTGATGGATTAGCCGTTAGCGGTCGGTCCACCGGACCGCTTTCGTAGGGGCCTGCACGTGGCAAGCCCGCTGTGACTATGTGAGCATAACGTATACTAATATATGTGCGTGTTTTCCTGCATCACCTGTCATGTATGATGGATATGCCATTATTCCGAACGGGCGCCCCACGTGGGCGCCCCTACTAGCAGCTAGCGGTCAGCAGTTAGCAGTTAGAATCCGCAGTCCTACGAACCATGCCTCATGGACCTGTTATGTATATCACCATTTATTCGCGGCGGGCCGCCCAAGGCTCCCTTTATAGGGGAGCTGACCGCCAAAGGCGGTCTGAGAGGTTAAAGATTGGCCCCTACGATGCGGCCATAAGGCCGTAAAAACGAACCACGAGCCACTAACAACGAACAACAAAAAAAGCACTAGCCTAAGCTAGTGCTTTTTTTCCTTAATCAGCGGCTTCCTATCCTCCCAGGGGGCCTCCCCCCAAGTACTTTCGGCGTTTGCGGGCTTAACTGCTGTGTTCGGCATGGGAACAGGTGGATCCCCGCAGCTATCGCCACTGAATTATATTGTTCAGGGTCGCGCCCTGACAACTGCATAAAAATGTTTTCTTCTTAACGGGTCGCCCACGTGGCGACCCCTACCAATCGGTAGGAATATTTGTAGTCAAGTCCTCGGTCTATTAGTACCGGTCCGCTCCGTACATCGCTGTACTTCCACTCCCGGCCTATCAACCACATCGTCTTTGTGGGACCTTACTTACTAATG